>JANLFZ010000265.1:7135-8661 GCA_024653385.1 Thermoguttaceae bacterium
TGGTCGATGGCGATATTCTGGGGTTCTCGGCCATCGTCGAGCCGTACAAGTACACGGCCCTCGGCACGGCGAGCAAGGAAACGCAGTTGGTGACGATTCAGGCCAAGAAGCTCCGCGAGCTGTGCGAGAAAGAGCCGATGCTCGGCTACCGCCTGATGGCCCAAGTCGCACGCCTGCTGGCACACCGCCTCGAAAGCGCGCGGATCCAACTGGCAGCCACCGACTGAAACCCCCGCCCCAACGAGCGAGGCTTGTCATGGACCGCGTCGCGGCGATGGTGTGGTTCTGGATCGCCCTGTCGAGCTGGACAGCCCAAGCGGCCCAGCCGGCCAGACCGCTGGCGCTGCATCCCGACAATCCGCACTACCTGCTCTTCCGCGGCAAACCGACGGTGCTGGTGACCTCGGGCGAGCATTATGGGGCGGTACTGAACCGCGATTTCGACTACCGGCCCTACCTCGACGAACTTCAGCGCCGCGGCTTGAACCTGACGCGGACGTTTTCGGGCACGTACCGCGAGGTGCCCGGGTCGTTCAAGATCGTCGAGAATACTCTCGCCCCGATCGCTCCGGATCGGTATGTCAGCCCGTGGGCCCGAAGCAATACCCCAGGAGCAGGCGACGGGGGGACGAAGTTCGATCTGGCGACCTGGAACCCGGCCTACTTCGCGCGGCTGAAGGACTTCGTGGCCGAGGCGGGCAAGCGGGGGATCGTCGTCGAATTCGTCCTGTTCTGCGTCTTCTACGACGACGTGCTCTGGAACGTCAATCCCCTGAACGCCTCGAACAACCTCCAGGGCGTCGGCAAGGTCTCGCGCAAGGAGGTGTACCGGTTGAAGGATCCCTCGCTCTTGGCCGCGCAGGAAGCCTTCGTGCGCAAGGTCGTCGCCGAATTGGCTCCGTTCGACAATCTTTACTACGAGTTGTGCAACGAGCCGTACTTCGAGGGGCCGGGCCGCCCGTGGAACCAGCGCATCCTCAAGGCGATCGTCGAGACCGAGGCAACCCTGCCCGCGCGACACCTCGTGGCCCAGAACATCGCCAACGGGTCGGCGAAGATCGCCGATCCGCTCGCCGGTGTGTCGATCTTCAATTTCCACTACGCCAGCCCGCCCGACACCGTGCCCTTGAACTACCACCTGGGCAAGGTGCTGGCCGACGACGAGACGGGCTTCAAGGGCAAAGGCGATTTCTGGTATCGGCGCGAAGGCTGGGAGTTCTTGCTCTCCGGCGGCGCGATCTACAGCAATCTGGATTACTCTTTCACGGCCAGCCGTCCCGACGGCACGTTCGTGGTGACCACGTCGCCCGGCGGGGGCGGCGTCGAACTCCGCAAGCAACTGGCCATCCTCAAACAGTTCGTCGAGGGGTTCGACTTCGTGCGCATGCACCCCCATCGCGGCGAGGTCAAGGCCGCGCGCGGCACGGTCCGGGCCTTGGTCGACGACGGCCGGGCCTATGCGGTGTACGTCCACGGCGGCACCACGTCGGAGGTGACGATCGAGCTGCCGGCCGGACGCTACGAAG
>JANLFZ010000266.1 GCA_024653385.1 Thermoguttaceae bacterium
CTCGCCGTGCGCATGGCCGCCCAAGGCTCTCCGGTCCTGGTCGCCAGCGGCCTGACTCCGGAAAACCTCGACCAGTACGCAAGCTGCGCCGACGGGTTCGTCGTGGGCTCGTGGCTGAAGCGCGACGGCGTGACGACCAATCCCGTCGATCCTGCCCGCGCGCGGGCCCTGGTCGAGGCACTGTTGCCGTACCGCCGAGCAGCCGTCAAGGACCAGGGCTCTGCGTGAGACGGTCGTCCGGCTCGCGCTGCACCTCGATCCCGCAAAGCAGCGTCTCCTTCACCGGGGCATCGCCGGCCGGCTCGAGATCGATGGTCAACGTGTCGCGGACCTCGATCGATTTCGGCAAAGTGCAACCGGACCGTGTAATGGCGTAAAGCAGTGGCGGGGTCTCTTGCCAGCATCAGGCGGATGCGCCGCGCGCCTCGCACCCCAGACGCCGCCACCCAGGCCAGCCCGCGCGTACCCGGCCGGACGCCGAACATCGAACTGTGCTGGCGGAACGTCGAGAGCGGCTTCGGCTCGATCTCGATGGGAAGATCGGGCGAAGGGCCGCCGGTACTGGGCCAATCGAGCCATAGGACGCCGTCGTCGGCCTTGCGGTCGCCCGGCGCCCCGAAGTTGACCCCCACGCGGCGGACCGGGGAACCGTCCCAGGCCAGCGCGTTGAAGGTCCACAACTCGACCGAGGGATCGTGGACCAAAGCCAACGAGGTCTGATTGTGGTAGGGACAAGTGCAGGTGCGCGTGTAATCCGGGGCCGAGAGGACCCCATCGGCGGGGATGAGGTTCGAGGTGCAGCCCGACTTGAACCCTCCCCAATTGCCCGTGCCGCCGTCGCGAGCCAGGTCGTAGTAGCCGGCGGCCGCCGAGCGGAACGTGAGCAAGTTTCGGCAGCCCACCGCGGTGTTGCAGCCGTAATTGCGCGTGAACTGCCAGGGGACGAGCTGGTCGGTCAAGGGGTGCGGCCGGGTTTGCGCCTGGCCCGTGCGCAGGGAGTAAGCATACCGCTGGGTGAGGACCTTCTCGCCGAGGAGCATCGGCGGGCCGGCAACGACGCGCTGGAGGTCTTTCCAAAGGACCTGACCGTCGGAGCCTCGGTAGGCCGCCATGCCCTTGGTGGCCTCGTCGAAGGCGCGGTCGGTGGCGGCGCTACCCGATTGGAGCAGGATGTCGTGCTCGGCCGAGTAGCTGAGGAACGTGCCGAAAATGTCGTCGCCGGTGCTCCATGCCTCGCGACCCGTGCCAATGTCCAACGCCAAAAGCCGCGGGGCGTAGCTTTCGAATTTCGCGCCTTGTCGCTTGGCGGCCTCGCGCTGCGCGGGGGTGAGTGCGTCGATGCAGAACACCCGGCCGTTGCCGAGCGCGATGTTGTTGTGGCGGAACCCATAGCGAGCCTCGCGCTCCCAGAGGACCTTTCCCGTGTGGCGGTCGAGAACGGAAAGCCTCCGGCTCGTCGGTCCGTACTCGCCCGAGGCGCGCAGCGCGCGAAGCGCGGTGCCGAAGGGGTTCGTCGCCTTGAGCTTTAGCGGCGGCGGCACGAACAGCGGCAGTGGCGACGAGGTCACCACCAGACAGTCCTGGTAGACGGCCAGAAATCCGAAATGAGCCGTGGGAGCATCCGATGGCTCGGAAAGGCGGAATTCCGCCACCGGACGGCCGGTCGCGGCGTCGAGCTTGACAATCCGCTTGCCGTGGACCACGTACACGGCGTCGGCGAGCGTCACGTAATTGCTGCCGATCTCATTGGCGCCGGGCTGGTGGCTCGTGTTGTCGTAGAACGCTCCCAGGTCGGGAAAGGTGGTTTGCCAGAGCAGCCGGCCGGTGTACACGTCCAGCGCGCGAAGCATGTTGCGTCCTTCGATCACCAGGCGCCCGCCGGCTACCTGCGGCGCGGGACCGTGGCCATGTCGGGGAAGGACTTCGTCGTTCGAGGGCCCGCCGAACCAGAGGAGCCCCAAAGGCGCCTTAACCCGTTCGTCTTGCGAAACCACGCTGTTGCCGGCATCGGCGTATTGGTGCGTCCAAGTGCCGGCTTTTGGCAAGGGACCTTCGCGCACCAAGAGGGCACAGCCTTTGTCGACCGGTTTCACGCGTGCCCCCTCGAGGTCGGCCCGCGAGGCCAAATCGGCCAATTGCCCCGCGTCAACGGGGAGGCAAGCGACGCCGCCGTAGGGCCTCAGTACCTCGAACACCCGTTGCAGGCGCTCGATCTCCTTTCCCGGCGGAAGGTCCTCGACGACCACGAGGCTTGCCAAATAAGGTGGCAGGGTAAACGTATCCAGGTCGCCCACGTGGACCGACAACCGGCGACCGTAAAGGCCTTGCTCGTCGGCTCGTCGCCGGATCTCATCGGCCGCGCGGCCGGGGACCACGGCGATTTGCGACAGGCGCGTCGTGCGGGCGATCGCATCGATCCAACCGCGATCGCCGCCCGCAAATACCACCGCATACCCGTCGGTGACCCCAATGGCACGCAACCGCTTCGCCGCGAGGTGGCTTGCCGGCGCACCGATCGCCGAAGGGCCGCTCGCCGCCGGCCACGATGGAGGCTCTTTCGGGGATGGCGCCTCGCGGTAGGTGGCCACGGACCGTGCGTCGGAGTCGGGGCCGAAACAGTATAGGGTGCCCTGACGGGTCACGACGATGAGCCGCTTCCTCGCGGCCAGCATGGTCCAAGGGTCGCCCTCGATCGAAGCCCGCCAGACGACCTCGGCGGTCCCCTCGCGTGGATGGGCCTCGACTGCCGCCACTTCTCCGCGCCGGCCGAAGTAGAACCGCGACCCGGCCTTGAGGAACAACTCGCCGGGCGTCTCTCCCAAGAGCGCATTCCACAGCGGCTTTGAGACGGGCGGCTCGGTCTTGGCGGTCTTGGCCGCGTCGGCGGCGGGCAGGGGTTTCGCGCCGGCTGGCGGAAGCGATAAGGCGAACAGCACGCCCCCGGCGACCCCGTACATCGCGCGGTCGTCGTGAAGTCGGGCCGGGGTGCGGTCGATCGTCTCGCCGCCAGGCAGGCGCCGCACGGCCCCGGCTGCGAAGAACCACGGCCCGCTGGCCCCGACGCGCCAGGTGCCGCCCTGTTTCGGCCCGAAACTGAACGAGCACAAACGTCCGGTGGCCAGGTCGAAGCAGCCGGGCTGGGTCCGGCCGCCGGCCGCGACTAGCCCGTGCGCCGAGGCCGCCATCTGGCCTTGTGGAGCGAATCCGGCGAAGGCGGGGCTGTTGTGCGGCTGGACCGTGTAGCTCGCCCCCTGGCCGCTCTCGGTCCACACGACGGCCCCGGTGTCGGCGTCCAACGCGTGCAGAAAGACCCCCATGAACGGCCAGATGCCCGCGCCGAAGTAAAGCCGCCCATCGAGGAGCACGGGCGCGCCGCGCACCGGCCAGGTCGAAATCAGACGCTCGTTGCCCAGGACGCGGCGGTCGGTCGGGCCACCGCGCACCCGCCACCGCAGACGGCCCTGGGCCGCATCCAGACAGTACACATATCCGTCGTCCGAACCGAAGTAGACGCAACCCCGGCCGGCCACGGGCGCAAACCGCACCGGCGCTTCGGCATAGAACCGCCATCGCTCGGCCCCCGTCGCCAGGTCATAGGCCGTCACCCGGTCGCGGACCATCGAGGGTACGAACACCAGACCACCGGCCGTCACCGGGGCATACGATTCGTCGAACCGAAGGGCCGGCTGACTGGCCGGCCAGTCAGCCGGCCAGGCGGGTTCAGGCGTGGGCAGGTGGCGTACCCAGTGGAGTTCAAGTTTGGCGGGCAGTTCGTGGGGCGTGACCGCACCTCTCCCGGCGTCGTACCCCCATTGGGGCCAGTCGGTTTCGTCGTTTGCCACCTCAGACCCCGCCGACGGGCCGGCCGGTCTGACGGTCTCGTCCGAACCGGACTGCTTGCCAGGCGTCCGGGCGTTCTCGGAGTTCGAAGGTGCAAATGCCGGCGCCGCGACCACCAAGGCCAAGAGCGACAGGTGGAGAATCGCGGCAATCCCGCGCCGGCGGGGCACAGATTTCATGGGGTCTCCCAAGGCAGGTGTCCAAAGGCAGGTGGAGTGGATGTGCTGGCCCGGGAGGCGAGGTGGTCCGGACCGCTTGCGCCACGATTTTCGCCGCCGGCCGCTAGGCCCAAAGGGCAACAAGGCGCCCGGCCCCATCGGACCGGCGCCTATCCGCCCTTGACGTCGAAGCAGTAGAGGTTCTGCGCGTAGCGAAGGTAGAGCCTTCCGCCGATGACCACGGGATGGGCCCAACTGGGTCCTTCGCCTTCGACGCGTACGCGGCCCTTGATTTCCAGTCGCTCGGGCGAGCAGGTGGCCAGGGCGGCCTGCCCGCGGTTCTCCGAGAAGAGATAGAGCATCCCGTCGGCCCAGCAAAGCGAACCCTTGCCCACGCCTCGGTCCTTCCACTTGCGCTGGCCGGTCTTGAGATCGAGGCAGGCCCAGCCGTCGCCGTCGTTGCCGTAGATGTATCCCTCGTGGATGACGTAGCCGCCGTGGTGGCAGACCATGTCGCGCGTGGTCCATGCTTCCGAGGCCTCGCCGGCGCGGCCGAGCTTCAGGCAGATGCCCCCCTTGCCGTAGCCGTTGGCCCAGAACACATAACCGTCGCTATAGGCGGGCGTGGGGCAGTTGGCCACGTTGCCGGCCGAGAACTTGTTGCCCCACAGCAAGGCCCCGTTTTTCGGATTCACGCACACGATGCCCTCGCGCGTGCCCGTCGCAATCATGGGAATGCCGTTGTGGACAAAGGCCAGACACGAGCTGTACTCGGGCCCGGCCGAGAACCCCCGGCTTGCCCAGACGTCGCGGCCGCTGGTCTTATCGAGGGCCACGATGCAGTTCTGTTCGCCTGGCTTGAAGATGGCCAGGTTGCCCAGAACAAGCACCGATTCGGCATAGCCCCAGCCGCCCGGTCGGCCACCGAACTCCTTGGCATCGCGCGCCCAGAGGCGGCGCCCGGTCTTCGTGTCGAACGCGCCGATCAGTCCTACCCCGGAGAGCAAATAAAGCCGATCGCCATCGACCGTGGGAGTCGCGCGCGAACCGGGATGATCGCCGGTCCACGCTGGGCCGTGCTCGGTTTGCCACTTCAGCTTGCCGTCCAGATCGAACGCGTAGAGGATCAGCCGGCCGTCGGCATCGCCCGTGATGTAGATCGTGCCGCCGGCCACGGCGGGACTGGAGTAGCCCTGGCCCAGCGTGCTGACCTTCCAAAGGAGCTTTGGGCCGCCCTCGGGCCATTCCTTCAACAGGCCCGTGTCGGGCGACTTGCCGTCGCGGTTGGGGCCGCGAAACCCGGGCCAGTCGCCGCCCGAGACCACCGACGACGGGCTGGCAGCTTCTTTGGCCGCAAGCGACTTGGCGTTGCGCTCGATCCACCGCTGGTCGGCCTCGCTGAGCTTCTCGATCGGCAGTTCGACGAGGGTGCCGTTTTCCTTGCGGAGCCGCACGGTCCCGTTCTCGACAGCCTCCAGCGCGGCGCGGGTCTTGTGCTGGCCGCTGGCGTCGGTCCAGTTGCGCACGGTTGGCGGCTTCGTGCCTGATTTCTTCGTGCCCGGCCGTTGGGCAATCGCGACCGCCACCAGAACGGCGAGTCCCAAACACACGATCAGCGTTATGACAGGTTTTCGACGCATGGTGTCCCTCTCGAGTTGCCCCCTATTGTGCGCGACCCGCGTTGCCGTCGCAAGTTGGCGCCCATAAAGCAAGTTCGCATGTGGTTGCCCGGAAACGGATCGCGTGCTACAACCGAGAGGAGCCGGGCGTAACCGTTCGCGGGACTGTCGCAATTTTCGCGGCGGCGCCCGCGAAAATGGGAAGGTTCTCCCCTTTTCCGATCCGATCGTGACCAGCGAGCACTCCTGCCCTCGCTGAAAACACGTCAGTCCAGCCAGTCCATCCTAGCCGTGCCGGCCGAAAAAGCATCTGCCCTGGTTCTTCGCACGATCGAGTTCAGTGAAACGAGCCTGGTGGTTCACCTTTTCACCCGCGAATTCGGCAAGATACACGGTTTGGCGAAGGGAGGTAGACGGCTAAAAGGGCCGTTCGAGTCTGCTCTTGACCTCCTGGCCCATGTTCGAATAGTCTTCCTCCGCAAATCGTCCGAGGCGTTGGACCTGCTGACCGAGGCCAAGCTGTTGCGGCGGTTCCGGCCCGCGGGGCGCGACTTGTCGAGTCTGTACGCCGGCTATTACGTGGCCGAGTTGCTCGGCGAGCTGACCGACCAGTACGACCCGCACCCGGAGCTGTTCGACCTGGCCGATCAGACGCTGGTAGCGCTGTCGGCGGGCGAGCCCGTCGCCGGACGCCTCCTGCGGTTCGAGCTGGGGGCGTTGCGGATTCTCGGGCACCTGCCGTCGCTCGACACGTGTGTCGAGTGCGGGGTGGCGGTGCCGGCAACGGGTCGGGTCCATTTCGGGCAGATCCACGGAGGCGTGTTGTGTGGCAAGTGCCGCGAGGGCAAGACCCAAGTGGTCTCGATCAGCGCTGGGGCGCTGCGGATCATGGCGGCGCTGGCCGATCCCCAGAGCCGCACCTGGCAGCGCGTGACCATCGACCCGCGGAGCCAGGGGGAACTCCGGGGGGTGTTGAACCTGTACCTCGCGCACCTTCTGGGCCACAGGCCACGGATGCACGAGTACTTGGGGCACCTGTCGAGTTGAGACGACCGCCGAGGACAAGGATGTCCCGCATGTCCGCCCAGTGGGTGCGTATCGTGGCAGGTGTGTGTCTGGCGGGTTTGGCCTGGGGCTGCAAGGTCCCGCCCGTGCCGGACCACGTGCGGAACAACCCTGACTATCGTCCCGGCGTCTCCGACAAGGACGAATACGACGGCTGGCTTTGGCGGCGTCTGACCGGCCAAACCACCGATACCCAGGCGGCCGAATCGGCCGCGACCCGCATGGGCACGTCGTCGGGCGCACGGCAGGCCTCGGCCACGGAACCGGCTTCCGCCACGCCGGGTCCCGCGCCGGGCGAAACCGTGGTCACCCCCGCCCTGGCAGCCGCGGCCACGTCTTCCAAATCCGACGAAGACGAAGAAAAGACCATCCTCGATTCCCTGTCCCCCTCGAACCTCTACAAGCAGGTCAAGACGTTGGCGGGGTACGGGCCGAACGAGCAGGTCGCCAGGCAGGCATATCAGCAAGGGCAACGGCTCTTCGACGAGAAACGGTACGACGAGGCCGCCAAGCAGTTCGCCACCGCGGCCGACCGCTGGCCCGACTCGCCGTTGGAAGAGGACGCCCTGTTCATGTACGCCGAGAGCCTCTTCTTCTCGGACCAGTACGCCAAGGCCGAGGATGCGTACGAGAAACTGCTCAAGAAGTACCAGTACTCGCGGTATGTCGACAAGGCCGTCGCCCGGCAGTTCGCCATCGGCCGGTACTGGGAGCAGTTCCACGCCGCCGAACCGCACTGGCCCATCACGCCGAACTTCGGCGACAAGACCCGGCCGATGTTCGACACGTGGGGCTATGCGCTGAAGTGCTACGAACACGTGCGACTGAATGATCCCACGGGTCCCCTGGCCGACGACAGCCTGATGGCCACCGCGACGGCGTACTATAACCGCGGGCGGTTCGAGGACGCCGCGTTCCATTACGACCTCTTGCGCAAGGAGTATCCCAAGAGCGAACACGCGATGAACGCCTCGCTCTTGTGTCTGGACGCCAAGCAGCGGATCTACCAGGGGCCTCTGTACGACGGCACGCCCTTGCGCGACGCCGACGAGGTCGCCGACCAGACGCTTACCCGGTTCGGACCGGCGCTGGGCGAAAAACGAGGATTGGTCCTCGACACGAAGAACCAGATCGTCGAGCAGAAGGCTGAACGTGAATGGGCCATGGCCCAGTACTACGACAAGAACCACTATTACGGCGCGGCCCGCTTCTACTATCAATCGCTGGTCGACGAATACCCCAACACTCGCTATGGCGAGGCCGCTCGGCAGCGTCTTGCGCAGATCAAGGACCTGCCTGCCGAACCGCCCGACCGGTTCGGTTGGCTGAACAAGATCGTCAACCCGAAGAAGCGCCGCACATCGCCGGGCGGGGCGTCTGCGGCATCCGGCCCGACCGTGGCGGGCTCGGGCGGAGGCTAGACCGTGTCCCACCGGTGGCAGAAGACCGAACAGAGGGCGACCGGCCTCCCCGATCCCATGCCGTGGATGCAAACCCATCGCCGCTTCTTGTTGCACCTGGCCGTCTTCGTCCTTGCGGCGATTGAGGTTTCCGGCTGCGCGGGATACCGCATCGGCAACGACAGCCTTTATCCCGCGGGCATCCACACGGTCTACGTGCCCGTGTTCTCCTCGGCCAGCTTCCGCCGCCATCTGGGCGAGCGATTGACCGAAGCCGTGATCAAGGAAATCGAGCTGAAGACCCCTTACAAGGTGGTGGGTACCAGCAATGCGGATAGCATTCTCTCGGGACGCATCACGGGCGAGACGAAGCGCGTCCTCGTCGAGAACCGGTATGACGAGCCGCGCGAGGCCGAGGTCAATCTCCAGGTCCAGGTGCAATGGCTCGATCGCCAAAGCAATCTGATCCGCCAGATGGAGCCGGTGCCCGTGCCGCCCGAGCTGGTCACCATTAGCGAGAGTGCTACGCTCATTCCCGAGGTGGGCCACCGCGATCGACTGGCCCACCT
>JANLFZ010000267.1:0-4720 GCA_024653385.1 Thermoguttaceae bacterium
CGACGTGCTGCCTGTGGACCACGCTGGCGCCGGCGCCTTCGGCCGTGACCTCGAGGGGATACGAGTTCGACTCGACGATCGTGCCGCGTTGCACCGTGAAGACCACCCGCTTGCTCTGCCCCGGAGGCAGCGACACCTTCTGCTCGGACGGCACGATGTTCCAGCCGGCAGGTCCCCGCACGCGCAGGGCGCCTTCGTAGGTGGCGGCCGTCAGGTTCTTGACCGTCACCACCGCGTGGGGCGTGTGGGCGGGGGCCAAGGTGAAGCTGCCGACCCGCAGGGCCACCGGCTCGGCCGCACCGGCCGGCAAGGTGGCAACCCCGATTCCCAACGTCAACCAGACGAGTACGACGATTCGCATGATGGAACCCTCCCGAAGCGGTCCGGGCCTTTTGGCGCGCGACAAGCTCCAGCAGCACGGTAAGTCTAAACGGGCGTGTCCCGGCCAGCAAGTATGGCCTGGACCAGGCGGCGTCTCAGGGGCGACGCGAAGCCTGATGGCAAGCGGCCAGGGCGACGGCGGCGCACGCCCCAACCGCCAGGAGCAAGGGAATGCCCCATCGCAGCCGCCGCGAGGTGATATTCTCCCAACCCGGCGCGCCCCGCGCGACAACCAGCGCGCCGCCCCGGCCCTCGTTGGGCGCCGAACCGTCGCGGGCGGTGGCGATCGCGCCGGCGACGATTGTCCGTTCCGAAGGCACGTCCCGGCCGAGGCGCGGCGACGCGGTCCACGCCAGAACGACGAGAACCGACAGGACAGTCGCGGCCGCGAGACGGCCAAGCCGCTCGCGGGACCGCTGGCGTCTGCCGGACCATGCCACGCGATAGAGGACCGGTGCCGCCAGCAGCATGCCGGGCAGGCCGACCGCAAAGCGACCGGCGCGGTCCACCGCGTCCCAGCCGCCCAGGCACGCGGCCAGGATCGTGGCCGTCAGCAAGACCGGGTGGATCCACCAGCCGATCCTCGGAGAACGTCTTGGCCACAGGCCGCGGCGGCCGAACTCGACCAGCGCAACCCACGAGGCCAAAGTGGCGGCCAAGTGGGCGCACACCAGCGCGCCGGAACGCCAGGCTTCGGCCCACGGCGCCAGCCACAGGCCAGTGCCTTGGGCTGCCGCGAACGCGGCCAGCCACGGCCAGGGCTGCCCGCGGTCGCTTCGTCGGCAGAGGCCGACAAGCACGCCGGCGGCCACGAACATCGCCAGTCCCAGGCACACGGCGAACGCAGATATCGAAACGTGTTCCATCGCACCCATGGTAAAATACGGGAACCGTCCCCATATTCGCGGCGAAGGAGCGCGACAATGGGACGGTCCCCTTCGGGCGTACGAACGGCTCGCAAGCGCGGGCGTGCGCGCCCGCTTGAACCGAGGACGAAAGGCCCCGGCGCGTCCTCCCCAATTGTAGGTCAGCGCGCCGGCCCGGCGCTCGGCGGAACATCGCCGGGACCAAGGCCGGCCGGCCGTGCCCTACAGGCGGCACTTCCGTCAGTTCCCTCACGTTCGGCGCATGCTCGGCGCCCGAAGTTGCTCCGGGAGGGCGTCCATGTGCTAGATACTTCAGGGCGCAAATCCATGGAACTCCAAGGGAGTCGCGCAGGGCTCGTATGATCGTCATTGTCGGTTGCATCGTGGTGCTTGGAGCGGTGCTGGCCGGTTTCACTTGGGCGGGTGGCCGCATGGGCGCGCTGATCCATCCGTCCGAGTTTGTAATCATCGGCGGCGCGGCCCTTGGGGCGCTGGTCGTGATGTCGCCCAAGAAGGTGCTCTTGGACCTGGTGCGCGGCGTCTTTCAGAGCGTCAAGGGATCGCCGTACAACCGGCAAGGATACGAGGACTTGTTCAAGTGCCTGTACGATCTGTTGCGTCTGGCCCGGCGCGAGGGAATCGTGTCGTTGGAGTCGCACATCTCCAGCCCCGAGGAAAGCGCGATCTTCCGGAAGTATCCCCGCATCGCCAAGAACCATCACGTGACCGAGTTCATTTGCGGGGCGCTGACGCCGGTGCTCGAAGGCACCGCCAAGCCGGAACAACTCCCCGGCTTGTTGGAGGCCGAGATCAAAGTGATCGAAGAAGAGCACCACGCGCCGCTCGGGGTGTTGACCAAGACGGCGGACGCCCTGCCGGGGTTCGGCATCGTGGCGGCGGTTCTAGGCATTGTGATCACCATGGGGGCGATCGACGGTCCCGTCGAGGAAATCGGCGAGAAGGTCGCCGCGGCGCTGGTGGGCACGTTCCTGGGGATTCTCATGTCCTACGGGTTTTTCGCGCCCTTGGCGGTGCGCATGGAGTTCCTGGGCGCGGCGGAGCTGGCCTACTTCCGCACCATCGCCGTGGTCATTCAGGGGTTTGTCAATGACCTACCCCCGAAAGTGGCTTTGGAGCAGGCCCGGCGGGGCGTGGGAAGCGAGGTCCGGCCCACGCGCAAGCGGCTCGACGAATTGTTCGCCGAGGCCGAGTCGGCATAACCCGCTTTTCGAAAGGACGCATCAGGCATGGCAGGCAAGGGCGGTGGAGCATGGAAAGTGGCCTATGCCGACTTCGTCACGGCGATGATGGCCTTCTTCCTGGTCATGTGGATCACGGCCCAAAGCAAACAGGTCAAACAGGCCGTGGCACATTACTTCAACTATCCGTCCGCGTCGAAGCGCGGCATGGAGGACGGCCCGCCGCCGAGCGGCCCGGGCGTTCCCGGCCAGGGTGGTCCCGGCGCCGAGGGGCCCGAAGGCACCGGCAAACTGGGCGATATCCAGGGAATCGAGCGGATCGACCTCGGAATTCGCGCGTCCGGACAAAGCGTTTCGAAAGGCGGCGCCAAACCCGCCGCCGCCGACACCACCAAGGGTCCGAAAGCCAACAAGCCCAGCCTCTTGGCCGTCCACGATGGCGACCGCCGGATGGTCGGCACCGTGGTGCTCTTCGACGAGCAGTCGGCCGAGTTGAGCGATGCGGCGAAAGCGCGCCTCAAGAGCCTTGCCCCACTTCTGGCAGGCAAACGAAACAAGATCGAGCTGCGCGGACACGCCACGCGACGACCGCTGCCGCCGGGAAGCCCCTTCCAGGACGCCTGGCACCTCTCCTACGCGCGATGCCTGGCCGTGCGCAAATACCTCGAAAGCCAAGGAATAGAACCCGAGAGGATCCGACTGAGCCAAGCCGGTCCGTTCGAGCCCAAGACCATCCGCGCCGATGTCGAAAGCCAGGCCGAAAACTCGCGGGTCGAAATCTACGTGCTGGCCGAGTACGTCGAAGACCTGGTGGGCACGCCCGAGGAACGCGCCCAGCGATTCAAGACACCGTAAGGCCCACGTACTTGCCGTGGGTTCTCGAACGTCGGCGGGGAGCCCCCTTGTCGTAACCGTTCACGGGAACCGTCCCAATTGTCGTGGCGAAGGAGGCCGACAATGGGACTGTCCCCGGCGCAATCCCCCGCATGACATGGAAGCGACGGACCTTTGGGCCTGCAAGACAACAAGTTGGGCAAACATGAGAAAGCAGGGACTTCCTTGGGTTCCTGAAGCATGCCCAGCTTGTTGCTTTGCAGGTCCTCACCCAGACCATCGCGAAACGACCCGGCCGCTATCCCCGTCTTACCAAAGGTCAATATGCGCGCCGGCGGCGCCGGATAGCGTGGAACCGGCTATGCTTGAGGCCACCAGCGGAACCAGAAAACACCCCTCGGGGGACGGACTCGAGACTCCGGAGGCTCCCATGAAACGTCTTGGTGTACTTGTCGCGACGACGTGCGCGTTGGCGGTCCTTGCACAATGCCTCTCGATGGCGGGCGAGCCTGCTAAGGACTCGTCTCCCGCGGGGGCTCGGTCAGCCGAGGCGACGGCCGCCGATTCGCCGCTGGTGGCCGAGAAGATCCGTCAGGCCATGCAAGACCGCGACTACGCGGCGGCCCTCAAGGCGATCGACGAGGCGATGGCCGCCAAGGACGCCCCGCACGACTACCTGCTTTGGCTCAAGGGCCGGGCGTTGCATCTTGCGGGACAGCACGACGAGGCGATCGCCGTGTTCGAGTCGGTCGAGAAGCAGTTCCCCACCAGCCCTTGGGTCCGCCGGGCACGGTTCGCCAAGGGGGCGACGCTGGCGCGCAAGGGCGACTTCCGCGCGGCCGAAATGGTGTACCGGGCCGAGGCCGACTACCTGCTCTCGGCCGACCGCAAACAGCAGATCGCCGATCTCTACCTGGAGTTCGCCGACGCCTACTTCAAGCCGCCCAAAGAGGAACAGAAACCCGACTACGCCAAGGCCCTGGAGTTCTACACGAGGGCCCTCGACGTGGGGCCCAAGCCGGAAAAGCGCGCCGAGGTCGAGTTGCTCGTGGCCCAGTGCCAGCAGAAACTGGGGAAGTTCGACGAGGCGATCGGGCTCTACGAGAAGTTCATCAGGGAGCACCCAACCAGCCCGCTCGATCTCGAAGCCCGGTACAACCTGGGCGACTGCCAGTTGCAGAAGGGCGACCGGCGCGCGGCGCGGCGCGCCTGGCAGGATCTGTTGGCGAAGTACCCCGACGCGCGCACCGACCGCATTGCCGAGGCCGCGTTCCGGATCGCGCGGACCTGGGGCATCCCGCCGGTCGAGACGGCCCAGGCGGCGAATCCGCCGGCGCCTAACGGGCCGGGCACTCCAGCCGCCGCGCCGTCCGGTCCTCCGGGCGAGGCGGGCGAGGCGCTCAACCTGGGTATCGCCGCCCTCGAGGCGTTCCTCGAGAA
>JANLFZ010000267.1:4730-8628 GCA_024653385.1 Thermoguttaceae bacterium
TTCCCGGCCCACAAGCTGGCCGGCCAGGCGCACCTCGACATCGCCGGAAGCTATTTGCACTTCGGCCGCTACGAAGACGCGGCGAAAAGCCTCCAGCGGTTCCTGGCCGACGAGCGCTACCGCCAGCGGGAGGAAGTGCCGCAGGCCCGATATCTCTTGGGCCGCTCGTTCCAACTCCAGAAGAGGTTCCCCGAGGCGCTTGCGGTATGGCAGGAATACCTGGTCAAGCACCCGGCGCACCAGGCGTGGAGCGCGGTGCAGCGCGAGATCGTCGACACCGAGTTTCTCATGGCCAAGGAGAAGCTCGATGCCAAGGACTACCCCGCCGCAGTCAAGCTCTGGAGCGAGTTCCAGACGCGCTATCCGCTCGATGCGCGCAACCCCGAAATCCTCTTCTGGTTCGGCACGATCGAGCACCGGCAGGAGCAATGGGACGCCGCGATCGCCCAGTGGCGGCGCCTGGTGTCGAAGTACCCGGGCACCGACTGGGCCTCGCGCGGGCAGTTCATGATCGCGGCCACGCTGGAAGAGAAGCTCGGCAAGCTCGACGAGGCGCTGGAGGAGTACAAGAAGGTCACGTGGGGACCCTGGGCGGGCTCGGCCCAGCAGGCCATCGCGCGCCTTACGGCCAAACGGCTGGCCGTGGCGACCGACCGGATCTTTCGTTCCGACGAGACCCCGCGATTGGAACTCTCGACGCGGAACCTCGAAAGCGTCACGGTCCGCGCGTACAAGGTCGATCTCGAGACGTACTTCCGCAAGATGCACCTCGCCCGGGGTGTCGAGAACCTCGACATCGCCCTGATCAGCCCCGACCGCTCGTTCGAGTTTCCGGTTCCCAAGTACGTCAAGCACCGGGAGATCGAGAGCAGGGTCGACGTGCCGCTTCCCGGCGAGGCGAAGGCCGGCGTGATGGCCGTCACCGTGGGGAGCAAGACGCTCGAGGCCACGACGCTGGTCATCCAGAGCGATCTGGACATCATCGTCAAGAGTTCGCGCAACGAGGTCTTCGTCTTTGCGCAGAACATGCGCACGGGCAAACCCTGGCCCGAGGTGAAACTGCTGATCTCGAACGGCAAACAGGTCTTCGCCGAGGGGACGACCGGCAAGGATGGCGTGTTTCGCGGCGAGTTCAAAGAGCTGGCCGATGCCGCCGATGTGCGCGTGTTCGCCGTGGCCGGCGGGCACGTGGCCTCGAACGTCGTGGGCCTTGCGGGCGTGGGCGTGGCCCAGGGACTTACCGACAAAGGATACCTGTACACCGACCGGCCCGCGTACCGTGCCGGACAGATCGTCCATCTGCGCGGCTGTCTGCGCCGCGCCGCGGGCGACGCCTACACGATCGAGAAAGACAAGGTCTGGAACCTCGACGTGTTCGAGAGCCGCAACCGCCTCGTCCACCAGGAGAAGGTCAAACTGGGCCAGTTCGGCACCTTCCACGCCCATTTCGCCCTGCCGACCACCAGTCCCCAGGGGCAGTACCGCTTCGTCGTGCGCGAGGAGTCGGGGCGCAGTTTCACGGGCACGTTCCTCGTCCACGAGTACGCCTTGGAGCCGGTGCGCCTGGCGGTCGATACGCCGCGGCGAGTCTACTACCGCGGCGAGGAGATCGAGGGGACGATCCGCGCCGCGTTCTACTACGGAGCCCCGCTGGCCGGGCGCGAGATCCGCTACCAGTTGGCCGACGACCGCGCGCACGTGGCCACGACCGACGCCAACGGCGAGGTCCGCTTCAAGCTCCCCACGCGCGAGTTCAGCGAGACCCAGGTATTGCCGCTGGTGATCGCCCTGCCCGAGCGGAACCTCCAGACCACGGTCAACTTCGTGCTGGCCTGCCAAGGGTTCGGGATCGAGGTGACCACGGTGCGCCCGGTCTACGTGGCGGGCGAGACCTTCGAGGTCACGGTGAAGACCCGCGACGCCGAGGGCAAGCCGATCGGGCGCAAGCTCGCGATGGCAGTGCTCCAGAAGACCACGGTCGAAGGCAAGGTGGGCGAGCGGCTCGTCGAGCGACATGATCTGGAGACGCTCGCCGCCGACGGCACGGCGCGGCAAACACTCAAGCTCGCCCAGGGAGGCCGGTACGTGCTGCGGGTCGAGGGCACCGACCAGTTCAAGAACCCCATCACCGGCGAACACGCGGTGCAGATCTCCGACGAAGAGGACGAGGTTCGCCTGCGGATCCTTGCCGACCGCCACACCTACCAGGTCGGCGACACGGCCGCGGTGCAGCTCTATTGGCGCGAAGAGCCGGCGTTGGCCCTGGTGACGTTCCAGGGGGCCCGGGTGCTCGACTACAAGCTGGTCGAACTCCAGAAAGGCCCGAACAAGCTGGAAGTGCCGATGACGGCCGCATTGGCCCCGAACTTCGAACTGGCGGTGGCGGTGATGCACGACGCCCGACCCGTCAGCCGCGAGGCGAAGCAGTCCGCTCCGGCGGGCAAGGACGTCAAGCCCAAGGACGCCGACGCGAAGCCGCAGGACATCAAGAAGCCGGTGCGCCGATTCCACACCGCGTCGAGTCCCTTTGCCGTCGAGCGCGACCTGCGCGTCGCGGTGGCCACGAAGCGCAAGGGAGACGCGAAGGGGCCCATCCGCCCCGGCGAAGAGATCGAGGTGACGGTCACCACGACCGACCCCCAGGGCCATCCCGTGCCGGCCGAGCTGAGCCTGGCAATGGTCGAGCAGTCGCTCTTGGAGCGATTTCCCTGGTCCGTGCCGCCGATCAGCGAGTTCTTCCGCGGCAACCTGCGGCAGACCGCGGTGCGGACCACGTCGAGCATCACCTTCTCGTACCGGCCCGCCACGAAGCCCGTCAACCCGCAACTCCTGGCCGAGGCCGACCGCCGCGAGATCGCGCGGGAAGAAGACGAGAGCCGGCGGCGCGTGGCGGCGGGCGTGGAGGTCCGGTCGGCGCCTGACGGCCGAGTGATTGCACGCGGAGAGTGGGGCGCCCTTGGCGGGTTGGGCGGTTTTGCGCCGGCCGACGCCGTGCGTGACGCCACCGAACTCGATGCCGGGACCTTGGAAGGCGTGGCTGCGAAACAACCGGCGTCCGAAGTCGTAGGCCGGCCCATCGAGCGACTTCCGCGGCGACCGGTCGCCGGGCGGGTCGGGGAGGGAACAGGCTTCGGGGCCCGGGGCAAGGGGTCCGGCCAATTGGGTGTCGCCGCCGGTACCGATGCCCCATTGGGGCAGGTCAGGGCGGAAACGCTGGAAGATCTCGATGTCCTCGTGGCACGAGCCAATCAGGTTGAGGTCAACAAGGCGCTCTCGGTCATCCAGCAGGTGGACGCCTTCACCGAAACCCTCGCCTTCGACGGTCGCACGGTCACCACACTCGATGCCAAGGGCCGCATGCAGGTGTGGAACCTGGCCGCCAACGGCGTCGCGCTCGACCGGCAGCAGGTCGAGGCGGTCGTCGCCGAGTTGAACCGGGCCGGGGCCGTCCTGCTGACTGGCTTGGGTCCCCAGGAGACCGGCTACTGGAATCCCGCGGTGGTGACCGACAACGAGGGCAAGGCCACGCTGACGGTCGTCGTGCCCGAGCGGACCACCGCATGGCGGTTCCTGGCCAAGGGCATCACGGCCGAGACGCTCGCCGGCGAGACGACCGCCGACGTGGTGGTCAAGAAGGACCTCTTCGGCGAGTTGAAGCTGCCGATGGCCTTTACCGATGGCGACGAGGCCGAAGTGCTCGTCACGGTCCACAACGACGCCATCGACAAGGGCCCGATCGAGGTCGTGCTCAAGACCACGATCGCCGGCCGCAGTGTCGAGGAGAAGAAGACCATCGAGGTGACCGCCAAGGGCCTTTACGAGGTCCCCTTCAAGGTCACCTTGCGCCGGCCTGAGCCAGCCAAACCCTCCTCCCCTCGCCCGCAAGCGGGAGAGGGGC
>JANLFZ010000268.1:0-2551 GCA_024653385.1 Thermoguttaceae bacterium
GCGAGGACCTCGCCCGGCTCGGGGGCGCGACCCGTGGCCGTCCCGGTCACCAACAGGCCGTCGGCCCCGCCGCGCCGCAGCGTTTCATCCGCCTCTTCCTCGATGGGGCGCCGGGCCAGCGGGGCCGAGTGCTTGACATCGACATCGGCGAAGATGCGGACCCTGGCGAGCCCCAGCGTCGCCCGGTCGCGGAGCAAGTCGTGGGCGATCCCGACGATGACGCCTTGATCGGTCACCCGCGCCCCACAGAGCACGTTGACGCGGACGAACCGCGCCCCGGCCGCGGCGGCGATGGCCAGGGCGCTTTGGCCGTCGTTGCGCAGCACGTTGATCCCCAGCGGCAGGTCGAAACGCCGACGGACCTCGCAGGCCAGGGCGGTCATGGCGGCCACGGTCACGGCCGGCACGCGGCCCGGAAAGAACGGCGCGTCGCCGAAGTTCTCCAACAACAGCCCATCCACGCCGGCCTCGGCCAGGACCTCGGCGTCACGGAGCACCGCCGCGATGACCGGCTGGAACTGCCCGGCGTAGCGCGGCGAACCGGGCAAGGGGGCTGCATGGAGCACGGCCACCAGGGGCTTGGGTACGGAGAACGGTTCGGGCATGGATCGGACGGCTCACGCGCGGGGTTTCCCGGCACTTCCGGCCTTGGGGTCGATCGCTTTGGCTTTTCCCGCCGGCTTGGGCTTGACGACCGGGCGAATCTCGACCGGGCCCGTGTTCGCCTGAGGCGGCCCCGGGGTGCTTCGGCCCTCGGCGACGTATTTCTCCAAGAGCGCAGTAAGCCGGGCCACCACCTCCGGGTACTTGTCCTGAAGATTGATCTTCTCGCCAGGGTCCGCGGCCATATCGTAAAGCTGGACGGGCGGCAGCTTGCGGGCTTCGGCGCTTCCGGGGCGCGGGGCGCTCCAACCGCCGGAATCGGGGCACAAGAGCAACTTCCACTTCCCCTGCCGGATGGCGAACGATCCATTCATCGAGTGGTGGACCACGGCCTCGTGCAGCGGCCGGTCGGCGCGGCCTTCGAGGGCCGGCAAAATGCTCACGCTATCCTCGCCGGCGTCCGGAGGAAGCTTCGTCCCGAGAATGTCCGCGCACGTCGCCATCAGGTCCGTCAGACAGATCAACTGGTCGCAGGTTGTGCCGGGCCGGACGCGCGCAGGCCAGCGAACGATGAACGGGATGCGGTGTCCGCCGTCGAACAGATCGGCCTTGTGCCCACGAAAATGGTGGCTGGGACGGTGCCCCCGGGCGACCATGCCGGCGAAATCGGCCGCCGGCGAGCAACCGTTGTCGCTGGTGAAGATCACGAGCGTATTGTGGCCCAGGCCGGCATCGTCCAGAGCGCGGACCACCCGGCCGACGGCGTCGTCGACCTGCATCACGAAATCGCCGTAAGGGCAAAGGCCGCTCTTGCCCTCCCAGGCAGCGGTCGGGACGATCGGCGTATGGGGCGCGCTGAGCGGCAGATAAACGAAGAACGGCTTGCCTGCCTTCGCGTCGGCGGCGCGACCGGCGAGGTGCTCGACGGTCTTGTTTACCAGCGCGGGCAGCACGTCGATCGCCTCGAAATCGGCGGCGGCCGGCCCCTTGCGGATCCAGGTCTTTTCGACGGTGGGCACGCGCGTGGCCCGATCGTTTTCGAGGAACACGTAGGGCGGCATGTCCAACGAGGCACTGATGCCGAAGTACCGGTCGAAGCCCACGGCGCTGGGCCCGTTGGCGATAGGCTGCGTGTAATCGACCTTCCAACCGTCGCTGTCGTCGCGGGCCAGGCCGCCTCCCTGGAGCGGCCAGTCCATGCCCAGGTGCCACTTGCCGAAGCACGCGGTCGTGTACTGGTGTTGTTTCAAGAGCAAGGGCACGGTGAGCCGGCCCGGCTCGATGAGGCGCGGCGAATAGCCGCCCAGCACGCCTTGCTTCAAGCGTGAACGCCAACTGTAGCGGCCGGTGAGAATCCCGTAGCGCGTGGGCGTGCAGACCGACGAACCGGAATGCGCGTCGGTGAACCTCATGCCCGCCGCCGCCAGCCGGTCGATGTTCGGCGTGGCAATCAGGCTTTGGGGGTTAAGACACGTTACATCGCCATAGCCCAGGTCGTCGGCGAGGATATACAGGATGTTCGGCCGTGCCGCGCCGCCGCGCGAGGCGGCCTCGGCGCGCGGATCGGGCGTGACGGCAAGAACCAACGCGCCGGCGAGCACCGCCAGCGCCGCGGTCGGGTTCCACGGCCATTTTAGGGGGGCGACAAGGGTCGCTCTCGTCCGTCGGGGGTTCCGCGTTGCCATGAGCCGGCCCTCACGATCCACGGGCAAACGACGCGCCCAAGCGAGTCCCCAGTATCGCCCGAAAACGCGCGGCGGTCAACTTGGTCTGTGCGTCCCGCGCGCCCCCTTGCGGCGGGCAGCCCAAGTTCGATAATGGGTGATAACGACGATTGGTCCCCCGTGAGGTCCCTCCCCTATGCCGCTGTTGGTCGTTGGTTCGGTGGCGTTGGATAGCGTCGAGACTCCGTCGGAAGTACGAGAGAACGTGCTCGGCGGGTCGGCCG
>JANLFZ010000268.1:2561-8607 GCA_024653385.1 Thermoguttaceae bacterium
TACTTTTCGTACGCGGCCAGTTACTTCACTCCGGTGCGCCTGGTCGGGGTGGTCGGCGAGGACTGGCCTGCGGAGCATACCGAGTTTCTCCGGTCCCGCAGGATCGACACGGCGGGTCTGCGCGTGGTGCCGGGTGCCCGCACGTTTCGTTGGCGCGGGAAGTACCAGCGGAACATGAACGACCGACAGACGGTCGACGTGCAGCTCAACGTGATGGAGCAGTTCGATCCCGTGCTGCCCGAGGATTTCCGGCGATGTCCGTTCGTGTTCCTGGCCAACGGCTCGACGGAGATCCAGCTCAAGGTGCTCGGCCAGTGTCTCGGGGCGAACCTCATCGTGGCCGACACGATGGACTTGTGGATCCGCACGGAGCGCCAGCAGCTCAACGAATTGCTCCGACGGATCGACGGTTTGGTGCTCAACGATAGTGAGGCGAAGCTGCTGACCGAGGACGACAATCTCGTGCGCGCCGGCCACCGGGTGCGCGAGATGGGGCCGCGGTTCGTCGTGATCAAGAAGGGCGAGCACGGGGCCATGTTCTTCAGCCGGCACGAAACCTACGTGCTGCCCGCCTATCCGACCGCGCGGGTGGTCGATCCGACGGGGGCAGGCGACAGTTTCGCCGGCGGCATGATGGGCTACCTGGCCGAACAAGGCAACTTCGAGCCCAGAACGCTCAAAGAGGCCATGGCTTACGGCATCCTCGTGGCCAGCTTCACCGTCGAGGACTTCAGCCTCGAGCGGCTCAAGAACATCGAACGCGCCGACCTCGACCGCCGCATGGACGAGTACCGGCGGATGCTGACCTTCTAGAGGCCCATCATGAGCCGCATGGTCCGCACGTTCGTCGCCGTCGAGATCGACGAGGCCGTGCGCCGGCGCGCATCGGCACTGATCGAGCGCGCGCGGGCGTCGATCGAGGGCATCCGTTGGGTCGGTCCGCAAAACCTCCACGTGACGCTGAAGTTCCTGGGCGACGTGGCCGAGGAGGACCTGCCCGCCGTCTGCGAGGCGGTCACGCAAGCGGTGGCCGGCGTGCCGGGGTTTGATCTCGAGTTCCGCGCGCTGGGGGCATTTCCCCGGGTCGATCGACCCAACAACGTCTGGCTCGGCAGTGGGGAAGGGGCAGGCGCCCTGGCCGATTTGGCCGACCGCATCGAGCGGGCCCTGAACCCCCTCGGCTTTCCGCGCGAACACCGCAAGTTCGAGCCGCACTTGACCCTGGGGCGGGTCGCGCGCGGCGGGCGCGCGCCGGCCGCCCTGGTGCGTTGGCTCCGCGAGAACGCCGCGTTCGAGGCGGGTCGAAGCCGCATCCGCGAGGTCGTGGTCTTCTCCAGCCAACTGACGCCCCAAGGCGCGATCTACACCGCGCTGTGCCGTGCCTCGCTGGCGTCAGAGCACCCGCCCCCGCCCTGAAAAGCGCAAGCTCGATGCCGGTCGTCACGCACGCGTGGGGGCGAGTCTCCTGCCAACGCGACCATCGACAACCGGCCGGACATGGATTAGGCTAGAGGCTCCGTGGAGACCCCGCTACCGATCGAGGAGTGTGCGATGAGTTCAAAACGCATCTTCCTTTCCGAAAAGGAATTACCCGCCGCCTGGTACAACCTTCAGGCCGATCTTCCGGAACCGGTGCCACCCCCCCTTCATCCGGGGACGAAGCAACCGCTATGTCCCGCCGATCTGGAACCGATCTTCGCCCGCGCCTTGATCGAGCAAGAGGTCAGCCAAGAACGTTGGATCGACATTCCGGACGATATTCGGCGGGTGTATGCGATCTGGCGGCCCTCGCCGCTGGTGCGGGCCACGAACCTCGAGCGGGCGCTCAAAACGCCGGCACGCATCTACTTCAAGGACGAAAGCCACAGCCCGCCGGGAAGCCATAAACCGAACACCGCCGTCCCCCAGGTGTACTACAACAAACAGGAGGGGATTCACCGGCTGACCACCGAGACCGGGGCAGGGCAGTGGGGCAGTTCCCTGGCGTTCGCTTGTTCGTTGTTCCAAGTCGAGTGCCGGGTGTTCATGGTCAAGGTGAGCTATCAGCAGAAGCCCTACCGCCGCTCCATGATGAGGATGTGGGGGGCCCAGGTCATCGCCAGCCCCTCGATGGAAACGCAGGCCGGGCAGCAGATCCTCGCCGCCGATCCCGAATGTCCCGGCAGCCTGGGAATCGCCATCAGCGAGGCGGTCGAGGCGGCCGTCACCCGGCAGGACACCAAGTACACGCTCGGCAGCGTGCTCAACCACGTGATGCTGCACCAGACGGTGATCGGGCTGGAAGCCGAGGCGCAGATGAAACTGGCCGACGATTGGCCCGACGTGGTGATCGGCTGCGTCGGCGGCGGGAGCAACTTCGCCGGCCTGGCCTTCCCGTTCCTCCGCCACCGCCTGAAGGGCCAGGAGATCCGATTCATCGCCGCCGAGCCGAAGTCGTGCCCCTCGATGAGCCGCGGCCAATATCGCTACGATTTCGGCGACACGACCAAGCTCACGCCGCTGGTGAAGATGTTCACGTTGGGGCACAGTTTCGTGCCACCGGGCATTCACGCGGGCGGGCTGCGATACCACGGCATGGCCCCCATGGTCAGCCTGTGCGCCCGGCTCGGCCTGATCGAGGCCAAGGCATTCCATCAGATCGAGTGCTTCCAGGCAGCCCAGTTGTTCGCCGAAAACGAGGGGACCATTCCCGCGCCCGAAACCTCGCACGCGATCCGCGCGGCCATCAACGAGGCCATCCGATGCCGGGAGACGGGCAAGGAAGAGTGCATTCTCTTGAACTTCAGCGGACACGGAATCTGCGACCTGGGCTCGTACGACCGGTACTTCGGGGGCGAGTTGGAGGACTACGAGTACCCGCAGGAACGGATCGAAGCCGCCCTGGCCGAACTGCCCGTGATCGATTGAAGACGCGGACGTTGTCTTTCGCGTCAATGTCTTTCCCTTTGCTTTCCCCGATGTCGTTGCTTCCCCAAGGTACAAGGGAGTCGTCATGCGAAGTCGATGGTTGTTGCGGTGCTTCCTGCTGTTGTGGGTTCTTGTCGCGGCCGCCGTGGCCATGGCGGCGCCCAGGCTGCCCGCCGTGTTCTCCGACAACATGGTCCTTCAGCGCGGGCAGGCCCTGCCTGTCTGGGGCTGGGCCGAGCCGGGCGAAGAGGTGGTTGTCGGGCTTGCCGGTCAATCGGCCAAAGCCACGGCCTGCAAGGCCGGAAAGTGGCAGGTGAAGCTTGCCGCGATGGAAGCGGGCGGGCCACATGAGCTGGTGGTCCAAGGCAAGGACAAGTCGATCGCGGTCAAGAACGTCCTGGTTGGCGAGGTCTGGGTTTGCTCCGGCCAGTCGAACATGGAATGGCCGGTCGCCGCGTCGGTCAACGCGCCGGAAGAGGCTGCCGCCGCCAACTTCCCCCAGATCCGCATGTTTACGGTGGCGAAGAAGGTCGCCGACCAGCCGCAGGACGATTGCCAGGGCTCCTGGACCGTGTGCAGCCCGCAAACGGTCCCCGGCTTCTCGGCCGTGGGCTATTTCTTCGCCCGCAAGCTGCACCAGGACCTGGGGGTGCCCGTGGGAATGATCAATGCCTCGTGGGGCGGCACGCCGGCCGAGTCGTGGACCAGCCGCAAGGCGCTCGAGTCGGAGTCCTGCACCGTGCCCATCCTCCAGCGATGGGAGAAGAACACCGACCAGAAGAACCCCTGGCGTCCGGCGAGTCTTTACAACGGCATGATCGCTCCGGTGGTTCCCTACGCCATCCGCGGGGCGATCTGGTATCAGGGCGAATCGAACATCGGCCGGGCCTGGCAGTACCGCACGTTGATGCCGCTGTTGATCCGCGACTGGCGCGCGGCGTGGGGGCAGGGCGATTTTCCCTTCGGCCTGGTGCAGCTTGCCCCATTCACCTACGGACCGGCCGCGGCCATCCAGTGCGCCGAGCTTCGAGAAGCCCAGACGCTGACCGTCCTGAACACGCCGAACGTCGGCATGGCGGTCACCATGGACATCGGCAACCCGAAAGACATCCACCCCAAGAACAAGCAGGACGTGGGCAAACGCCTGGGGCTTTGGGCGCTGGCCAAGGTGTACGGCAAGCCGGTCGTCTACTCGGGGCCGATGTACAAGTCGATGGCCGTCGAGGGAAACAAGGTGCGGATCCGGTTCGACCATGTTGGCAGCGGGTTGGTGACCCGCGATGGGAAGGCCCCCACGCACTTCACGGTCGCCGGGGCCGACCAGAAGTTCCACCCCGCCACGGCCGCGATCGACGGCGACAGCGTGGTTGTCCACAGCGACCAGGTGCCTCAGCCGGTGGCCGTGCGCTATGCCTGGAAGGACGACGATGAGCCGAACCTGGCCAACAAGGAGGGCCTGCCCGCCTCGCCATTCCGCACCGACTCGTGGAAAAGTCTGACCGAAGGGATCAACTGAGTGTCCCGGATCGAAAGGCACATGGAGAACCGACAATGATATCTCGATTGATGCAACGTGTAGTTCCGGTTTGCGCCGGCCTCGTGGCGGCTCTCGCGATGCTCGGCCTTGCCCAACCCGCCGGCGCCGCTGCCGACGACTTCGAGGCGATCTTCGATGGCAAGACCCTCGAAGGCTGGGACGGCAATCCGGAGTTCTGGCGCGTCGAGGATGGCGCGATCGTCGGCCAGACCACCAAGGAGAAACCCACCAAGGGCAATACATTCCTCATCTGGCGCAAGGGCCAGCCCGGCGACTTCGAACTGACGCTCGAATACAAGATGGAGGGGGGCAACTCGGGCATTCAGTATCGAAGCCGCGAAGAGCCGGAAAAGTGGGGCAAATGGGTCATCGGCGGCTACCAGGCCGATATCGACGCCTCGAATACCTTCACGGGCATCCTCTACGGCGAGCGCGACCGCGGGATCCTCTGCGGGCGCGGTCAGAAGGTCGTCATCGGCGCCGACCACAAGCCCAAGGAAGTCGGCCGGTTCGGCGATGCGGGCGAACTGGCCAAAGCCATCCGGAACAACGACTGGAACCGCTACCGCATCGTGGCGCGCGGCTTCCACTTCACCCACGAAATCAACGGCGTCCTCATGGCCGATATCACCGACGAGGACCGCGAAGCGCGCAAGTCGAGCGGGCTGTTGGCCCTTCAGCTCCACGCCGGGCCGCCGATGAAGATCCAGTTCCGCAACATCCGCCTGAAGACCCTCGGACCGCAGGCCGCCGAGCAGAAGCAGGTCGCGCCGGCCGGCGCCAAGAAGAAGGTCGTCTTCGTGGCCGGCTCGAAGAGCCACGGCTACGCCTCGCACGCCCATTACGCCGGGTGCAAGCTCCTGGCCGATCTCTTGAACCAGAATGTCCCCGGGATCGAGTGCGTGGTCTACCGCGACGGTTGGCCCAAGGACCCGAACGCCTTCGATGGCGCGGCCGCAATCGTCATCTTCTCCGACGGGGGCGGCGGCCATCCCATGCTCCCCCACCTCGACCAGATCGAGCCGCTCATGCGAAAGGGCGTGGGCCTGGCCCTGCTCCACTATGCCGTCGAAGTGCCCAAGGAGCGGGCGGGCAAGAAGGTGCTCGACTGGGTCGGAGGGTATTTCGAGACGTATTGGTCGGTCAACCCGTTCTGGAAAGCCGAGTTCAAGACCTTTCCCAAGCACCCCATCACGCGCGGCGTGAAGCCCTTCGCGATCGACGACGAGTGGTACTACCACATGCGGTTCCGTGAGAACATGGAAGGCGTCACGCCGATCCTCACGGCCGTGCCGCCCGACAGCACCCGGCGCGAGGGCAACGACCCGCACGGCGCGAACCCGACCGTGCGCGCGCGCAAAGGCATGCCCGAACACGTGGCCTGGGCCTGCGAGCGCCCCGACGGCGGACGCGGCTTCGGATTCACCGGCGGCCACACCCACTGGAACTGGGCCTGCGACGGCTTCCGCACGGTGGTGCTCAACGCGATCGTCTGGGTCGCCGGATTGGACGTCCCGGAAGGCGGTGTGGTCACCAAGACCCCGACCATGGAAGAGCTGGAAGCGAACCAGGATTACGACCAGCCCAAGAACTTCAACCGGA
>JANLFZ010000025.1:0-4363 GCA_024653385.1 Thermoguttaceae bacterium
TATGGAACCCAAGGGCGCTTCGCTTCCTTGGGTTCCATAAGATTGCCCAACTTATAGTTTTGCAGGCCCTAAAGCACGTGGCAACCATTCTCGACCGCATTGTCGCGACGAAGCGCGAGGAGGTGGCCCGGGCCAAGGCCACCGTGAGCGAGGCGGCGTTACGCGCGGCGCTGGCCGATGCTCCGCCGGTGCGCGACTTTTTCGGCGCCCTGGCCGCGCCCGGGCCGATCAAGCTCATTGCCGAGGTCAAGAAGGCCAGCCCGTCCAAGGGCGTTCTCCGGACCGACTTCGATCCGGTCGCGATCGCGCGGACCTACGCGGGGCATGGAGCCGCGTGCCTAAGCGTGCTGACCGACCAGCCGTACTTCCAGGGCAGTCTGGACTACCTCCGGCGGATTCGCGCGGCGGTCGACCTGCCGCTATTGCGCAAGGACTTCATCATCGATCCCTACCAGGTGGTCGAGGCCCGGGTGGCGGGAGCCGACGCGGTGCTCTTGATTGCCGAATGCCTCGACGACGCGGCGCTCGGCGCGCTCCATGCGGCGGTGACCGAGTTGGGCATGACGGCACTGGTCGAAATCCACGAGGCGCAGAACCTCGACCGGGTGCTGGCTGTCGGCGCGCGCCTGGTCGGCATCAACAACCGCAACCTCCGGACCTTCGAGGTCGATCTGGAGCACACCGTGCGCCTGTGCCGGCGCGTTCCTCCCGGCTGCGTCGTGGTGGGCGAAAGCGGCATCGCGACCCGCGCCGATGCCCTTCGGCTGGAGGCCGCCGGAGTGCGCGCGATGCTCGTCGGCGAGAGCCTGGTGCGGCAACCCGACATCGGCGCGGCCGTGGATAGGCTCCTGGGCGCCGACGAGGCCGACCAGCCGCCGAATCACGCGCCAAGCTGATGAACGAAGCACACCGACGGATCGAGCCTCGCCTGAGCCAGGCCGACCAGGTGCGCGTGGTGCGTGAAGAAGATCACTTGGGTGCGGCGCGATAGCTCGGCAAGAACGTCCAAGGCCGCGGCCGCGCGGTCGTCGTCGAAGCCCACGAGCACGTCGTCGATCACGAACGGCATCGGCTCCTTGCCTTCGAGGTAGTGTTCCAGGCTGGCCACGCGCAGGGCGAGATAGAGCTGGTCGGCCGTGCCGTCGCTCATCGCCGCGAGTTCGACGCGCTGCCCGGTCCGGGCGCGCACGCCTTTGAGCACGATTTGGCCTTCTTCGTCGGGATCTTCGACCAGCCCGTCGAACGATCCTCGGGTAAGCCGCCGGAACAACTCGCCCGCGCGGCGCAGCACGTGTCCTTCGTTCTTCTTGCGGTAGCGTTCGATTCCTTCGCGCAGGACGGCCAGGGCGAGTTTGAGGCGGACGAACTGGGCCGCGTCGGCCTCGAGCCGGGCCAAGAGGTCCTGCACCTGCTCGGCGCACTCGGCGGCCTGCGGGCCGGGGTCCATGGACCGCAGGGCCTGTTCCTCGCGGCCGATGGTCCGCTGAAGCTCGTCGCGCCGATCGGCCAATAGGCGGACCTGCTCGTCGAGCTGATCGATCTGGCCGGCAAGCGCATCGGGGTCCACCGCCCCGGCCTCGGTCACGAAGGCATCGACGGCCGCGCCGGCGCTGAGTCCCGCGAGCTGCTGGTCGATCGTGGCCATCTCGGCCCGCAACCGCAGCGCTTCGTCCGAGGCGCGCTCCGCATTGGGCAGGTCTTCCGGACGCCGGCAACCCGCTTCCTGGCAGAGGGCTGCAAGCCGGGCGGTCTGGCGCGCGGCGGCCTTCTCCTCCCGATCGACATCCGACCGGCAGCGGCGCTGCTGCTCGGCGAGTTCGTCGCGCCGGCGGCTGTCGTGCTGTGCCTGGCGCAATCGGGCCACGAGGGCTTCGGCGGCCTGTTCCTCGGGCTGGCCGGCCAGGTCGGGGGCCACGCGCCGGACCAGGTCGCGCACGTCGCGCCGGAACGCCTCGGCATCGCTGCGGATTCCCTCGATCCGGGCGGCCAAATCGCCCGACTCTTTCCGGCACGCTTTCATCTCGGCGATCCGGTCCAGCACGGTGGCGGCACTCTCGGGAAGCGTCTGGGCGGCCAGGCCGAGCGGTTCCAAGGCCAAGGCCCAGGCTTCTTCCCACCGGCTCAGGTCGGCTTCGGCCTGCCGAGCGTCGCGGCGCGCGGTCTCGAGCTGCCGCTGCAAACGCTCGAGATCGCGCTCGATCTGCTCGCGCCGCCGTCGGGCCTTCTCGAGTTCCTCGAGGATCTCCTGGCTTCGGCGCACCAGCGATTCCAGCGGACACGACGCGTCGCCGGGTGAAAAGCCCAGTTCGGCGAGCCGTTCGGACAACTCGCGGCGGTGGGCCTCGATCCGCCGGCGCAACAGATCGGCCTCGGCCTGTTGCGCCTTGATGTCGGCCGCCCGCTGGACCAGGTCGCGCTGCTGGACGAGCCAGCCCCGCATTTCCTCCGGGGCCAGCGGTTCGATTCCGGCCGGGCGCCAGCACTGAACCCAGCGGGTCCAAAGGTCGTCGCGCTGGGCGGTCGCTTCCTGGCGGCGCTGAGCCACGCGCGCGGTCTCCTGCTCCAGTGCGTGCTGTTCGGCAAGCAGCGCGGCGTGCTGGGCCACGCGGCTGGCCTCGCGGCGGAGCCGGTCGGCCATGCCATCGGCCGCCTCGACGCGGCGCGCGTACGCGTCGGCCAGATCGCCGGGGCCGCCCGGGCCACCAAGGTACTCGCCGATCCGCGCGTCGTCCGGCGTGCCTCCGAGCCATGCCTGGACGATAAGTCGCCAGCCCTCGTCGCGCCGCTGCCGGGCCTGGCGGAGTTCGTCTTCCGAGGGAACGGCTCCTTCAAGCTGCAACTGTTCCAAGGCACGCCGGGTTTCGTCGCGGCGCCGGCGAAGCGATTCCATCTCGTCGTCCAGCCGCTCGATGGCCTTCTCGGCCGAGGCCAGTTGTGCCGCGAACCGGTCGATCGTCTCCGCAACGGGCACGCACGCCTGCTCCAGGGCCTCCAGCGTGCCGGACCACCGCGGCAGGCGGCGCAGGGCCGCTGCCGCCTGGGCAGCGAGTTGGTCGTGTCGGCTCTGCGCCAGGGCAAGCTGGCGTTCTAGGTCGCCCTGGCTCTGGGCCCGGCGAACCGCCTCGGCCAGCGCTGCCGCGTCGCGGGGCGGTGGCACGTCGCGCGCGGCGATCTCGACCTCCGCCAGGTCGGCCTCGAACCGCTGGCAGTGCTGCCGTGCTTGCGCCAGCCGCTGGGCCACCCCCGCGTAGTCCCGCGACAACCGCTGGATGCGATCCTGCTGGGCCGCCGTGAGCCGAAGCCGGTCGGCGGCCTCGGGTCCAAGATCGGGGCGGATCTCGGCGAGGATTTCGGCAAACCTGGCCTCGAGCAACGCCTTGCGCGAGACGAGGCCGGGAAGGTCGTCCTGGGCCTTGCGATGGGCTCCCAGCCGGCCGGGAATCGCCTCGATGGCCTCGGACTCGGCCAGCAGGTCCTCGGGGACGTGCAGGCTCTCGAGGATCTCGCCGATCCGCTTGAGTTCGCTCCGCGCCCGCTCGGCGTTCTCCTGAGCCAGGGTCCGTTGAACGACGGCCTCGCGGCGTTGTTCGGCGAAGTCCGGAGGAAGCAGGCGCACATCGCCCAATTCCCCGAGGCGGCACAAGGTCGCCTTGCGGCGAGCGATCAGGGGCAGCGCGCGCCGGATGCGGTCGAGCCGGTTCCGTTCGGCATCGCGGGTCCGAAGCGCCTCGTCGAGTTCCGCGAGTTGGCATCGGGCCGTCTCCAGGGCCTCCTGGTGCCGGGCCCAGTCGTCGCAGGGCAACTGGAGCTGGCGCAGCCGTTTTTTCGCCTCGTCGAGTTTGCGGAGCGCGTCGTTGACGCGGGGGTTCTTTCCGCCGGGTTTGTACAACGCCTCGGCCAGGGCCGTCAGCCTCGCCTGGACTTTGCGCAAGTCGGCAATGCCGGCCCCGGCGGCGAAAAGCACCTGGCCCACCTCGCCCGAGCCAGCGACGATCTCCCGGCCGCCGCGGACCAGTTGCTCGTGGCCGATGCCGAACATCGTCGAGAAGAGGTTGCGATCCATGGCGCCCAGGAAGGGAACCAGGGCCGCCTCGTCCAGGTCGGTCGCGTTGTCGGGGCCGAGCAGGGTCCTCTTCGCCCCCTTGCGCCGTAGAAACGTCAATCGGCGGCCATCGCCCAGGCCGAGGGTCGCGCCCACGCGGAGATCGTTATAGGGATGCAGGAAGTTGTCGGCCGTCTGGACCGGGATGCCGAAAAGCATGTGTTCCAGGGCCCGCAGCGCGGAAGTCTTGCCCGCCTCGTTCGGCCCATACACCAGGTGCAGTCCCAGGTTGCCGGCCGACAGATCCAGCTCCACGCCCGT
>JANLFZ010000025.1:4373-5708 GCA_024653385.1 Thermoguttaceae bacterium
CGGCCCATACGCCCGCAAGTCGAGCTTGAGAATCCTCACCGTGCCGCCTCCCGCATGGCAAGCTGATGGATCAACATCTGAGCCACCTCGTCGAGCGTGCGTTGGAAGCGTTCGGGCGGGTCGAGTCCGAAAAGGCCGGGGCTGGTTCGCAGGTCGGAGGGCAACCGTGCGAGAAAGTCCTTCACCTCGCCGGCCAGCGCGGCTTGGGCCTCGGGCGAGTTCTTCACCTCGGCCACGTACTCCAAGAGGTCGCCCAGCGGCAAGTCGGACCATTGGGAGCCATCGACCCGTTCCGGCGGCGACACGTCGAGGCCGACCTTCTCGACCCATACGCCGCCGGCCTGGAAGGCCAAGGCCCGGACCACCCCGATCCACCGGTCGGCTTCGGCACAGAGGGCCGCGCAGAGCGGAGTGGCGCCCCGGATCTGCACGCGCACGGCCCGCAACCGGCCTTCGGCCGCGTCCGCGCCCTCGGTCAGGCCGTGCAAGATGCGCTCCGTCAGGTCGTCCTCCGTCTCGGCGCCCGACGCGTCGATCGTGCATACCTCCCAGCGGAGGACATCCAGAGGGCAGGGCTCGAGGGCCGCGCGCCGGCCGTCGACGCGGACGAGCACGCATCCCTTGGGTCCCGTCTCGCGGATGTTCCGCCCCTGGAGATTCCCGGGAAACACGACCGGCGGATCGAGACACACGACCTCGCTCTTGTGGATGTGCCCAAGGGCCCAATAGTCGTACTCCTTGGCCCGGAGGTCGTCGAGCGCGCAGGGAGCATAAGGGTCGTGCCCTTCGCGCCCCGTGAGGCTGGTGTGGAGCAAACCGACGTTGAACCACCCCTTGACGGGAGGGGGATAGCCGGCGGCCAGGTTCTCGCGCGTGGCTCGTTCGCCGAAACTCTGCCCGTGAATCGCTGCCCGGCACGCCTCGATCCGCACGGTCTGGGGCTGGCCCGGCAGGAGCAAGGCAACCGACTTGGGCAGCGGGAGCCGGCGCGTCATGCGGTTGGCCGCGTCGTGGTTGCCCGCGACGATCACCGTGGGGATTCCGGCCGCATCGAGCCGGGCCATTTGCGCGGCGAAGAACAGCCCGGTGCGAAAATCGTCCCAGTCGTCGTCGTAGAGGTCGCCCGCAATGAGCACAAACCCCACCCGCTCGCGCAGCGCCAGATCGACGAGATTCTCCAGGGCCCTGCGCGTGGCCCCCCGAAGTTGCTCGACCGGGGCCTGCTCGTAGCGCTCGATGCCACGCAGGGGACTGTCCAGATGGATGTCGGCAGCGTGGAGGAACGTGAACATCGCGGGCTCCTGGCGTGGATTGCCCCTTAGTGTACTCTTATCC
>JANLFZ010000025.1:5718-13584 GCA_024653385.1 Thermoguttaceae bacterium
CACGCGCGCCGCAAGAGGCCGCGCCCGGGCCGCAAGCCCAGTGCGGCAAAGTTTCACGGGGACTCTCGCGATTTTCGCGGCGAAGGAGCGCGAACATGGGACTGTTCGGTTCGGGCGTCCGGAACGCCGTGCGACCGCGAGGCGGGGCACGACGGCGATTCAAGCGAGAATGACGACTCCGCCGGCGCGCATCTCGTCGATCGCGCGCTGGATGTCACCGGGGTGAAGCTCCACGCCCCGGCACGCCTCGGCCAGAAGGTGCGTCTTGAATCCGAGCCGGGCCGCGTCGAGCGCCGTGAACTTCACGCAATAGTCGGTGGCCAGGCCGCAAACGAATACGTCGGCCACGCCGTGGGCGGTAAGAAACTCGGCGAGCCCCGTGGCCCGGCGCCGGCCGTTGTCGAAGAAGCCGCTGTAGCTGTCGATCCGCGGATCCGTGCCTTTCTGAAACACTCGCTCGATGCGCGATCGGTCCAACGCAGGATGGAACTCGGCACCGGGCGTGTCCTGGACGCAATGCACCGGCCAAAGGACCTGGGGGATGCCGTCGAGTTCGATCGACTCGCCCGGCTGCCTGCCTGGGTGATTGGCCGCAAAACTGAGGTGGCCGGCGGGATGCCAGTCCTGGGTGGCCACCACCACGTCGAACCGGGATTGAAGGCGATTGGCCAGGGGAACGACCTCGTCTCCACCGGGCACGGGCAGGGCCCCGCCGGGACAGAAGTCGTTCTGAAGATCCACGAGAATCAGGGCGTTCATGGAATGGCGCAGGGAACAGAGAAGCCCACGGGCCGCGACCCGTGGGCTCATCTGGCGTGTCCGCGGAGTCCCCTCCGGCCGGGCGGTCTAGACTAGGCCCTTGCGCACGGCCCACACCGCCGCCTGGGTGCGGTCGTTGACCGCGATCTTGCGGAGGATGTTCTGCACGTGTTCCTTGACCGTCTCGACGCTGATCTCCAGCGACCGGCCGATTTCCTTATTGCTCAACCCCAGCGCGACGTGGCGCAGGACCTGGGTTTCGCGCTGGGTCAAGGGCACCTCGTCGTCGTCGATGACTTGGCGAACCTTCATCGTGCCGGCCACGCGCCGCAACTCGCCGGCGCGCGAGGGCGATTCGCCCGCCGCCGCGGCGCGGATCGTCTCGATCAAGGCATCCCGAGTCGCGCCCTTGAGGACGAAGTCGCTGGCGCCCAAGGCCACGGCCCGGGCCACATACGTGGGGTTATCGTACGTCGAGAGCATGACCACCTTGGCGGTGGGCGCCTTTTGCCGGAGCTTCTCGAGCGTGGACAGGCCGTCGCCATCGGGCATGCGGATGTCGAGGAGGACGACGTCGGGCTTGATTTGCTCGGCCAGCCTCACGGTCTCCTTGCCCGTGGCCGCCTGGCCCACGACTTCAATATCGGACCCCTGAAGCAGGGTGACCAGGCCGGTCCGAATGACCTCGTGGTCGTCGGCGATCAGTAATCGGATGCTCATGCAGAACTCCCAGAAACGACAGTGACAATTGCGGAAATCGCGCCACGACGTAACACCGGAAACTATCTCGCTAAATGGTAGTACACAAAACGAAATATAGGTATCCCCCAGAAAAACTAATTAGACCCCCCGATGCAGCGGAATGGCTCGTTTCGCCAAAAGACCAGTCGACCCCCTTTGATCGCTTGGCTTGTGCAGGCCCCCCCACCATGCGACCACCAAACTGGACACTTGGTGTCAAGCAATCGTTACACCCTTTGTGGTGCGCAACTGACTCGGGCGAGCGGCCTTTGAGGGGGGACTCTTATCGCTCCGGTCGCATAACCAGTAGGAGATGGACCGCATCTCCTACCAAGAAGGGCCAGCGCCGTTTGGGGGTAGGCGTCTCCACCGCAAGTAGGGCCACTTTTTGACGCTCTCCCGGGCATGACGTAGATATTTTTCGACAGCCCATGATGCCGCATCTCTTTCGTGGTGTTCTATGACCAAAGGTTCACTGCTGTTGGTCGACGACGACCGCCAAGTGCTTCATGCCATGGCCGACTGGCTGCGCGAGCAGGGGTACCAGTTGGATACCGCCACCAGCCGGCAGGAAGCCTTGACCGCCGTGGACCGGAAGGCCTACGACGTGGTGTTGGCCGACATCCGCCTGCGCGACGGCGACGGCTTCGACATCCTGGCCCACTGTCGGCAGCATCATCCAGCCGTGGCCGTGATCATGATTACCGGATACGGCACCGTCGATTCGGCCGTCGAGGCGATCCGGGCCGGGGCCTTCGATTTCCTCACCAAGCCGCTGATCGACGAAGAGCTGGACATGGCCATCCAGCGGGCCCTCAACCAGCGCAAGGTCATCGAGGAAAACAAGAACCTCAAGGCCCAACTCGACTTGCGGTTCGGACTCGAGAATATCGTCGGCCACGACCACCGCATGTTGCGAATCTACGACATGATTCAAAGCGTGGCCGACACCAAGGCCACGGTGCTGATCACCGGCGAGAGCGGCACGGGCAAGTCGCTCATTGCCCGGGCCATCCACCGCGCCAGCTCGCGACGCAACAAGCCATTCGTCGAGGTCGCCTGCGGGGCCCTGCCCGAAACCCTTCTCGAAAGCGAGTTGTTCGGCCACGTGGCGGGCGCCTTTACGGGCGCGATGAACGAGAAAATCGGCAAGTTCATGCTCGCCAACGAGGGGACAATCTTCCTCGACGAGATCGCCACGGCCAGCCCCGGAATGCAAGTCAAGCTGCTCCGGGTCCTCCAGGACTTCGAGTTCGAACAGGTCGGCGGGACGAAGACCTTCACGGTCGATGCCCGGGTGATCCTCGCCACGAACGAGGATCTGAGCCGGGCAGTGGCCGAAGGGCGCTTCCGCCAGGACCTGTACTACCGGATCAACGTCATCAACATCGAAATTCCTCCCTTGCGGGAGCGGATCTCCGACATTCCCCTATTGTGCCAGCATTTTCTCGAACGGGTGGTGCGCGAGTCGGGCAAGAAGGTCGATGGGTTCTCGGAACAGGCGATGACCGCGCTTCGCGCGTACCGGTGGCCGGGCAATGTGCGCGAGCTGCAAAACGTCATCGAGCGCGCCGTGCTCTTGGGCAAGAGCCGGGTAATCGGCCCGGAGGACCTTCCCCCCAGCGTTTTTGCCGCCGGCCCCGTGGCGATCGAGCCGCTCGGGTCCCGCACGCTCAAACAGGCTCTGGCCAACCCCGAGCGCCAGATCATTCTCGACGTGCTCGAGGCCAACCACTGGAACCGCCAGGCGACGGCTGCCGCGCTGGGCATCAACCGCACGACGCTCTATAAGAAGATGAAACGCCTGGGTCTCGACGAGCCCCGGCATCTGCCCGCCCGATAGTGCTCCAACCGGCCAAGGACCCCGAGTTCCGGGTGACTTGGTAAAGCCCAGCGACGTTGCGACTCCTCGCGACGCGGGGCATAATGAGGTTTGGGCGTTTCTCGGACTTTGCGCGGCAGCGATCATGGGCCTTGGGTGCCGGTGCGATTCGTGCAACGCGGCGTTTGATGTCGCGGACAGGTATGCCGGGTGCCGGATCAAGTGTCCCCAGTGCGGCGGCGTCATCGCCGTGCCGGCCGGCCCGGCTCCCAGCGCCCATCCCGTGTCGAGCGATCCGCCGGCCATTGCACCATCCATGGGACGGGGTCCTTGGCGCCGCCGGTTCTGGGTGGCGGGGGGCGTGTTGGTGGCGACCACGATCGCCGTGGCAGCGCACCTGGCGTGGCCAGCCCGCGAGCCAGCGCCAGAGGCACCGGTCGATCGCACGGCAGAGGCACCGAAACCCGAGGCCCCCCCGGCCAGCGCGGGCCCGAACTTCCTCACGGCCGCTCAAGCCCGGGCGAACCTGTCGCATTGGTGCCAGGATGTCGACGCGGCGCGCCGGCAAGCCGCGGCCGAAGGCAAGAGCCTGGCCATCGTGTTCCTGGGGTCCGACCGATTCTCGGTGCGATGGCTTCAGGAGGTGCTCGGCCGGCCGGAGTTTCCCAAAGCGCTTGGCGACCGCTACATCCCGGTGCTGATCGACTTTCCACGGGAGCGCGAAGCCCGGGCCAAGGTGCGCGACCCCGAGCGGAACCTGGCCGTCAAGCGCCACTATCAGGTGCGGCGTCTGCCCCGCATGGTGCTAGCCGACGCCCGAGGTTTGCCCTTTGGGTTAATCGACTACGCCGAGGGGGGCATCGAGACGTTCGCCAAGCGATTGGAGCGGGTCGAGGCCAACCGCGCGGAGCGCGACCGGCTGCTGCGCCAGATCGAATCGGCCGAGGGCGAGGCGAAACTCCAAGCCATCGAAAAAGCCCTGGCCCTCTTGGGCGAGTTGGATTTGGTGCCTCAGTACAAGCCCCTGCTTCAGGAGTGGTTGGCGCTGGTGCGCCAGTACGACCCAGGCAACGAGCACGGCGCCCACGAGGCCGTGTTCCATGCCGTGTGGATGGTCTCGTTGATCGAGATGCAGCTCGATCGGCCGAACCGGCAGGAGATCGACCGCCGCATTGCCGAGCTGGACGAGTGGCTGCGCACGCACCCGTTCAAGAATCCCGACCGGGCCGCGTCGCTGCATTACTACGCGGCCGGGGCGCTATCGGTCTCGGGCCAGCTCGACGCCGCGCTGAAGCAGGCCGAGGCCGGTCTGGCCTGCCGGCCGCGCAATCCGATTCTCCGCGAACAATTGGCCATGGCGGTGGCCGCCATCCGCGGGGTGGGGACCGGGACCGGGTTCGCCGTCGCGCCCGGGGGGTTGGTCCTGACGAACCACCACGTCATCCAGGGGGCGAAGTCGATTCGGGTGCGCGTCTCGGGTCGAGGCGACGTGTGGCCCGCGCAGATCGTCGCCCAGGACGCCCAGCAAGACATCGCCCTGTTGAAAGTGGAACTACCACCGGGGATCGAGTTGGCGCCGATTCCGCTGGCGGAGTCGCCGGCGCGGCGCGGCGCGCGCGTGCTGGCGATCGGTTTTCCGCCGGCCAACTCATGGAGCGATGCCGCGCTGAAACTGACCCAAGGCATCATCAGCGCCACGCCCGACGAAACCGCCGAGGGCATGTTCGTGCTCGATTGCCGTATCAACCCGGGCAACAGCGGCGGGCCGCTGTGCGACGTGTACGGCAACGCGGTCGGCATGGTGGCCGCGAAGAGCTACGGGGGCGTCGGAGTCGACAGCTACGGCATGGCGCTACCGTCGGACGTGTTGCGCCGGTTCCTCGCCAGACACCTGCCCCCGGACCAGCCGCTGGCGCCGCCCCGCAAGGCCCAGCGGCCGCTGGAATGGGAAGAGGTAGCCCCCCAGGTCAGCCCCTCGGTAATGATGGTGTTTCGCGGCCCGTAGCACCGTTCGCGCCGGGGCCTCGGTCGGTCTTTTCCGGCGCCCGGGGCCTGGGCGAGCGCTATCCCGCCCGCATGTGCAAGTGGGGCAACTCCTCGGTCTCGTCGTACTCGCGGCGCAGTTTGATCGTCGCGCCGGGGGGCAGACGACGTTCCTGAACGATCCCGCGGGTGGTGGTCGAGAGGAACTGGTAGAACTGGGCCGCCAGCCCCTCGGTGAACTCGTCCTTCAACCGCGCGAGGATCTCGTTCCAGGTGAGGTTGCTGCGATAGATGACGCGGTAGGCGTCCTTCAGGCGTCGGATCTCGGCGCCGCTGTAGCCGGCCCGGCGCAATCCGATCTGGTTCAACCCCACCACGTAGCTGCTGAGGCCGTCGACCGTGACGAACGGGGGCACGTCCTTGGTCAAGTGCGACTGCCCTCCCACCATCGCCAATGAGCCGATGCGGCAGAACTGGTGCGCGGCGGCGGCGCCCGACACGTAGGCCCGGTCGCCGACGGTCACGTGTCCGGCCAGCATCGAGTTGTTGGCGAAGATGGTGTTGTTTCCCACGCGGCAGTCGTGGGCGATGTGGACATTGACCATCAGCAGGTTGTTGTCGCCGACGATCGTGGCGTCCTCCTCGTCCAGGGCGCGGTGGATGGTGACGTTCTCGCGGATCGTGTTGCCCGCGCCAATGATTACTTTGCCCGGGCGCTCGGGCACATGGACGTGCTGGGGCAACCCGCCCAAGACCGACCCCTCGAACAGGTGGTTATTCGGCCCGAGCACCGTGCCGCTTTTCACCACCACCCGGCTTTCCAGGCGACACCCGGGACCGATCGTCGTGTCGGGCTCCACGACGCAGAAGGGGCCGATCTCCACGTCATCGGCGATTTGGGCCATTGGGCTGACAATGGCCGTGGGATGAATGCGTTGAGAAGTCCTCGTGAAGGCGTAACCGGACCTGGATGCTCGATGCACCGCTGCACCCCCTGAATTGCGGTTAAGCGCGTCGAACGAGGCGAACGCCGAGGGTCCGCCCGGCTGAACCAACCAAAGCCACGCGCGGCAATTCTTATCGGTCAGCGAAGCAGAGCCAATTCAGAGCGACGCGCCGGTTTTGCGCGTTTTCTAGGCTGTGACGGCGCTGCGTTTGTTCCGCCATCAGAGGGGAGTGCCGTCGCATTCACCATGGGCTGGCACTTGCCGATTGGGGCCAAGGTCGGGCAGCTTCGCGCGCCCTCGGGAAAGGGATGCAGTCCACCGCGGTGGATCGCTCGGCCGAGGGGAAACCGTCGTCGCATGGGACGCGGCTCCTCCGCGCGATCACCCCGAACAGCGGCTCGTGGCGTCCTTCTCTTCGATCGCCTTGCGGATCGCCAGGGCCAGTTCCACTTCGTGGCACGGCTTGGTGAAGAATCGGTACACGCCGCCATCGTTGATCGCTCGAATCGCGGTCGCGGCCGTGGCATGTCCGGTCAGCACGATCCGAACCACGTGGGGGCACTCGCGCGCGACCCAGGCCAGCAGTTCGGTGCCGGACATGCCGGGCATGTTCTCGTCGGCCACGATCACATCGACCCTGCGGGTCTTGAGGACCCACATGGCTTCGTCTCCGGACCGCGCGGTCAAGAGTCGAAACGGCTGGTGGCGCAACACGCGCGCCAGCCCGTGGAGCAGGTTCTCGTCGTCGTCGACCAAGAGCACGGTGGCATTCATCCGAGCGCCTCCTGTGGTGTGGTTTGGCCGGCGGCCGGCCTGTCGGCCCCGCGTTCCAGCGGCAGGCGCACGGTAAAGACCGTTCCCTTGCCGGGCACGCTTCGGAACATGATCGTCCCTTGGTATTTCCGGACTACGAGCGAGCGCGCCAGCGCCAGGCCTTGGCCGGTCCCCCGGCCGACGTCCTTGGTGGTGAAGAACGGGGTGAAAATGTGCGGTTGGATTGCGTCGGGGATTCCGACGCCCGTGTCCTCGACCTCGAGCACGGCAAAGTCGCCGTCGCGGCGCGTGCGAACCACGATCTTGCCCCGCTCGCGCAGTCCCTGGCGCACCGCCTCGGCCACGGCATGGGCGGCGTTGACCACGAGGTTCAGCACCACCTGATTGACGTCGCCGAACTTGGCCCGCACGGGCGGCAAATCGCTCGCGAAGTCGGTCTCCAGATCGGCGACGTATTTCCACTCGTTGCGCGAGACGGTCAGGGTGCTCTCGACCGCGCGACGGAGGTCCGTCGTGGCGCCGTCGCTTGCGCCGGGGTGCGAGAACTCCTTCATCGCGCGCACGATCTCGGCAACGCGCGCCACGCCCTCGATCGACTGCTCGATGGCCCGCGGGGCTTCCTCGAGGAAATACGCAACGTCCGCTTGGCGCAACGTTTCTTCGATCTCCGCGAGTTCGGGGCTGGCGCCACCTGCCTGACGGTGCGCGGCCGCCACGGAACCGACTTTCTCCAAGGCCGCGGCAACGCCCTTGAGTTCCTCGTCGAGGAAACGCAGATTATCGCCAATGAACTGGATGGGCGTGTTGATCTCGTGGGCGATTCCGGCGGCCAGGTAGCCG
>JANLFZ010000025.1:13594-24177 GCA_024653385.1 Thermoguttaceae bacterium
GGACTTGCGAGAGTTCCTGCTCGATGCGTTTGCGCTCCGACAGGTCGACCTCGACCTGCGCCACGAGCCACCGGCCGTCGGCGTCCTGGTAGGGAATGGTGGTCACCTGCACGGGCCGGCCGCCGTCGGCGTGGATGATCCTGTCGGAGACGACCTGCCTCTTGCCGGTCAGGGCCTTGGAGAGGTCGCCGTCGTGGCAACCGTTCGAACCCCCACAGTGGTCCTTGCAGTCATTTCGTCGAGCCGGACCCTGAAGGCTCTGCCGGGCCGGATCGACGTAGAGCACGTTCAAGTCGGCGTCGAAAATGCGCAAGCCGGTTCGGGTCACCTCGAGCACCTGCTCGATCTGGCGTTTCAGCGACTTGGCCTTGGCCTCGGACAGGTTGCGTTGGAGCACGTTTCCGAGCATGCGCCCCACCTCTTCGACCAGGGCAAGCTCCTCGTCCAAGAACGGCTTTTCCGTCGCGGCCGGATTGTCGTCGAGGTAGCACACATCGACCGCGCCGGCCAGGCTGCCCTCGACGAAAACCGGCGCGCTGAGGCGCTGGAGCGTTTCGCGGTACCCCGCCGTGCTCCAGCGCTTTCCGTTCAGGGTGAGCTGGGCGCCGGCGGCCTCGGGGCGCCGCAGCGCCCGCGGAAGCAGTTCGACCACGCGTTGCAGCGCCGACAGGTCGTCGCCGGGCATTTCTTCGAGCACCTCGGAGATCGCGCGCAGGCATTGCATCTCCTTGACGCGCTCGTTCAGTTCGGCGGTCCGCAGGGCCACGAGCCGCTCCAGCTCGTCGCGGTGCTGGCGCAGGGCTTCTTCGGTCTTGCGGCGTTCGAGGTGCAGCCAGACGCCCTGCATCAAGAGCGTGAGTTGGCGCACGTCGGACGGGTTGTAATCCTCGGCCTTGTTCGCCACCGCCGCGACCAGCACGGCCTTCCGGTTGTGGAGGATCGGAATGCACAAGTAGCGCGTAATCGACACGTGCCCCGGCGGCAGCCCCTTCTTGCGGGGATCCGGGGCCGCGTAATCGTTCACGACGAACGGCCGGCGCTGCCGCACCGCTTCCGCGAGAAAGCCGCCCGATTGCAGCGGGAACTCGATCGGCTGTTGCTCCATGCGGCACGCGGCCTGCACGGCCTGGGACCAGGAGTGAATAATCATCCTCGTTTCGTCGTCGTTGACCAGGGCCAGGTATCCGATCTGGCTGCCGGTCAGGCGGATGCCCGTCTCCATGCCAAACGCGACGACCTCGTGGAACGAGGCGTCGACCATCTGGCTAAGCTGGAACAGGGCCTCGAGCCGGGCCTCTTCGGACTGCTGCGCTGCCTCCGGACGATCATCGGCCGCCGTCTCGCCCCTGGGTGGAGTGGTGCGTGGCTGGACTGGTGCGTCCATGGCGGTAACGAAGTCACGAATCTTTGAGGTTCAACAGATCGGAAAGGCTATTGGGGAAATCCTCGGGCGGTCCCACGTCGATCGGCGGCAGCGGCGCCACCGGCGCCACCGGCGGCGCGACCGGCGGCGCGACCGGCGGGGCGGGCGTCTTCGGGCCCGAACTCGGCGTCGTCTCGGCGGGGAAGGCCGGGGACTGGTCGATCGGCACGAAGATGCGGATCGGCCCCGCAATGCCCACGCTCGTGGCGTAGCCCCGCAGCCGCGCCCGCACCCAGGCCGTCACCTCTTGCCCTTTGCCGCACAACAGGGTGCCGCCCAGGGAGCGCACGTCATCGGCCAGGACCGCGCCGACGGGCACATGATCGACCCGGACCTGGCGGATCACGTAAGCCTGCGGTATGCCCAACAGCCCGCGCAGGGCCTCGAGTACGATCGGGTCGTACCATCCCTCGCGGTCGTTCATTTCGGCCATGGCGAGATCCTCGGGCAATCCGTCCGAGACCAGGGCGTCCCAATCCAGCGCCACTTTGAGGATCCGACTTCCCAGGGGAATCGCGTCGCCGGATCGGTGGTCGGGCGGGAACCCCTCGCCGTCGTACCGTTTGTTCTGATAGGCGACGATCTCCGCGACTTCCTCCAGACGCGGAATCTTGGCGAGCAATTGGGCGCCGGCCGCGGGATGCGACTGGTACGCCTGGGTCTCCTTGGGCGACAGAGGCTGGTGCTTGGCGATCTTCGACAGCGTCTCGGCCGGGATCGAGACGCAACCGATCTGCGACAGCATGGCCGCGATCTCGATTGCCCAGGTCCGCTCCGGCCGCAGCGCCTGGCACAGCCTGGCGACCAGCGGCCTCACCCGGGCCGTGCGCCCGAACGCCTGGGGGTTGGCCAGGCTCAGCACGTCGGTCAGCACCTTCACGCTGCCGCTGAGCGTCTTCGAGAGCAAGTCCCGCTCGGCCGTGAGCAGCCGGTGCTGCTCGATGCCGGCTTCGAGGGCCCGGGCGAAGACCTCCGGGGCGCAGGGCTTGGTGAGGAAGCGGAAGATGTGTCCCTCGTTGACCGCGTCGATGGCGGTCTGCTGGTCGGCGTTGCCGGTCAGCATGATCCGAACGGTGTCGGGCGCGTGCTTTCGGACCTTGGCGAGCAACTGGACGCCGTCCATGCCGGGCATGCGCATATCGGCCACGACCACGGCGAAGGGGCCGTGCGAGACCACGGCGTCGAGGGCCTCCTCCGGTCCCAGGGCGATCTCCAGGTGGAACCGCTTGCGCAAGGCCCGCTGGTACGCTTGGAGCACGTTCGGGTCGTCGTCCACGCACAGGATGCGGTCGTTCATCGACAGACTCCTTGCGGCATGGGTTCCTGTAGTGTCGTCCACCAGGCATCGAGCCGACCCTCGAGGCCAAGGCGCGCCAGATAGGCGCGATCCAAGGCCGTGGACACGGCGCGCGGACCGCCCACCCGCCCCTGATCGAACGCGTCGGCCACGTGGACGGCGGTCAGCGGCGAGAACCCGGCTTGGGTGGACCGGGCGGGCGCGTGGTGCAGCCAGATCGCCTCGGTGACGGGGTCGGGAAACCCCCAGAGGGCCATCAGATAGGCCCCGATGTCGGCGTGGGTCGTGCCGAGCATGCCTTGTTCGAGGTCCGGCAAGGCCGCCCGGCCCTCTTGCCAGTCGCGGATGCTCTTTTCGAAGCACTCGGGCATGCGGCTGGCCAACAGGTGGAGGCCCACGTCGTGCAACATCCCCGCCCAGTAGGCGTCGTGGGCGACCGAGGGGTCGTCGCTTTCCATCTCGGCGATGCGCCGGGCCGAGGCGGCCACCGCCAGCGCGTGTTCGGTCAGGACTTCCAGGATGCCGTGGGTCGTAATGGCCGAGTCGAACGGCGCGAAAACCGGCGTCGAAAGCACCATCGCCCGAAGCGTGTCGAGGTCGAACAAGTCGGCCGCGCGTTTCGGGCACGCCACGCGCCGCGGGGCGCCGAAAAAGCTCGTGTTGACCAACTGCCCGATCTTGGCCGACATGCCCACGTCGGCGGCAACGATCGCGCCGATCCGCTCGACCGAGGCCCCGGGCGACGCGGCCTCGGCGACCAGTTCGGCATGGCGGGCGGGCAGGCTCGGCACGGCGGCGATCTGCCCCACCATCAGCCGGTGCCGCTCTTCGGCCAGTGCGTCGCGGTGCGCGCAGGCGCGCGAGAGCGTCGCAATGAGCACCTCGGGGTTGCACGGCTTCGTGAGGAACTGGTGGGCCGTGGCCACGGTGCTCAGCACCGTCGCGCGGTCGCATTGCCCCGACAGCACGATGCGGATCGTGCCGGGGCTCTTGTGAGCGATCTCGCGCAATAGCGCCGCGCCGTCCATCGACGGCATGCGCATGTCGGTGACCACCACGTCCAGTGGCGCCGCGGTGCAGCGGGCCAGGGCCTCGGCGCCGCTTTCGACGAACTCCATTTCCCACTGACCGCGCTGGCTGCGAAGCATCCGGCGCAGGCCGTCGAGAATCCTCCGCTCATCGTCGACGAACAAGAGCCGCTTCATGCGTCGTCTCCCGGCATGTTCCAGAAGTCGGCGGCCGGTCCGTCGAACCGCTCCCGGATCGCACGCACGGCGGGCAGCGCGCGCACGAACGCCTGGTGGACCGCCGGATCGAAGTGCGAGGCCGACTCGGCTTCGAGCACCTTCAGGGCCTTCTCCTCGGGAAGGGGACCCTTGTAGGGTCGCGGGCTGATCAAGGCATCGAACACGTCGCATAGGGCGACGATCCGCGAGGCCAGGGGAATCTGCGTGCCCGAAAGCCCGAGCGGATACCCCTGCCCGTTGTACCCCTCGTGATGGGTCAGCGCGATCGAGGCGGCCAGTTCCACCACGGGATCGTACGGGGCCTCCCGATGGAGCAGATCGGGACAATCCGCCGAGAGCATCGCCACGACCGGCGACTGGTCGGTCAGGATCTGGTGCCCGATCACGCAATGCCGCTGCATGACGGCGCGTTCGCCGGGGGTCAAGGGGCCGGGCTTGCGCAGGATGGCGTCGGGGATGCCGATCTTCCCGATGTCGTGCAGCGGCGCCGCCAGGAGGATCGCCTCCAGGAACGGCTCCTCCAAACCGAGTTCCGCCGCGACCGCGCGGCTGTAGTACGCCACGCGCACCACGTGGTTGCCCATGGTCTCGTCGCGGTACTCGGCCGCGGCCGCCAGGCGGCAGACGTCCGCCAGGCGGCGCCGGGCGAAGGCCGCGTCCTGCCGGCGGCGTTCCTCGCGAAGACGGTCCAACTGGGCCTTCATCTGGTCCTGCCGGTCCTTCCATTCCAGGGCGTTTTGGAGGCGCGCGGTCAATTCCCCGCGGTCGACCGGCTTGTTGAACAGGTCCGACGCGCCCAGTTCGAGGGCCCGGCGCTTGAGGTCGTGGTCGGTCAGCCCGGTGAGCACGACAACCGGCAGGTCGCGGGTGTCGTCGGACTGGCGGATGCGGCGGAGCAGCTCCAGGCCCGACATGCCCGGCATCTTCACGTCGGTCACGACCGCGTCGAACTCCGACCGGCAAAGCAGGTCCCAGGCGGCCTCGGCCCGGTCCGCGCAGGTCGTCTCCCAATCGTGGCGCGCGGGCCGAAGCACGCGCTGGAGCGATTCGAGCACGGACTTCTCGTCGTCGACCAGTAGGAGTTTCTTGGTCATCGCAACCCCTCCCCGGGCGCGTGTTCGGGATTGCTTTGGAGCGGCAAGCGGATGACGAAGGTCGTTCCCTCGCCGACCTTCGAGTCGAAGTGGATCGTGCCGCGGTGGCGCTCGATGACGACGGCATGGGCGATGGCCAGCCCCTGGCCCGTCCCGCGCCCGACCGGCTTGGTGGTGAAGAACGGGTCGAACACGCGGGAGCGGATTTCCTCGGGGATGCCCGTGCCCGTGTCCGCCACCCGCACCTCGACCCAATCGCCGTCGCGCCGCGTCGAGATGGTGATCTTGCCCTTTTGGCCGTGACGATCGCGCACCTTGTCGCCGATAGCGTGCGCCGCGTTGATGATCAGGTTCAAGATGACCTGGTTGATGTCGCCGGGGTGGCACGTCACCGGGGGCAATTCGGGGTCGAAGTCCGTTTCGAGATCCGCGACGTACTTCCACTCGTTCCGCGCCACGGTGATGGTGCTTTCGATCGCGCGGTTCAGGTCGACCGCCTGCTGCCGCTCGGTGTCGGGGTGCGAGAACTCCTTCATCGAGCGGACGATCGTGGTGACGCGCTCGACGCCCTCGAGCGACTGGGCGATCGCCTTGGGGATCTCCTCGACCAGGTAGTCGATGTCGGCCTGGGCAGCGCTTGCACGGATGGCATCGAGCAGTTGGGCGGAGGGCAGGTTGTCTCCTTGCGCCGCGTCCAAGGTGCGGCACGCCTCGAGCACGGGCACGATCTCGCCGAAGGCCTCCTGAAGGAAGCGGGTGTTGTCGCCGATGAACTGGGTGGGCGTGTTGAGCTTCTGGGCCCGCCGCAACTGGGTCTCGAGCTTGCGGCGCTCGGTGATGTCGCGAAACGTGATCACCCGGCCCAGGACTTTCTCGCCGTCGCGGATCTGGCGCGAGGTGAACTCGACGGGAAAACTGCGCCCGTCCTTGCGACGGAAGAACTGCCCCTCGACCGCCGACATGCCTGGCGCGTCCAGGGCGTCGAACACCGGGCAGGTTCCTTTGCGGCATGGGCTGCCGTCGGCGAGCGTCGGATGGATGGTGTCGTGGCACTCCTTGCCGAGAAGGTCCTTCACGCCATAGCCCAACAGCGCGGCGGCCGCCGGGTTGACAAACGTGATTCGGCCGTCCTCGCCCAGCCCAAGGATCCCCTCGCCGGCCGTGTTGAGCACCATTTCGGTCTCGAGGTGCAGTCGCTTGATCTCCGAGAGGTGCGTCTCCTGCTCGTGAAGGCGCCGGTCGCGTTCTTCCAGGGCCACGGCCAGCGCCTGCGATTGGGAGGCTCCGAGCATTTCGCGCTCGGCCAGCAAATGCTGGACGCGCGTGGCCAAGAGGCGGTTTTCGGCGCGGGCGCGGTCCCAGGCGGCGGCCAGCGCGGCGGCCACGACCTCGCATTCGTCCACTTGCGGCGACGGGGAAACGTCGCTGGGAAAGAGGCACCCCACCACGCGCTCGGCCGACGGATCCGACAGCCGGATGGCCACGGCGGCAAATGCCGACCCGTTGTCGCCCAGCACGAAGCGGCAGGCCTTAGCGTCGCGAAGCCGCCCGGCCGCGTCGCGAGCCGCGGCGGCCAGTTCCCCCGGCGCCTCGCTCTGGCCCTCGCCGAGGCATAAGAGCCTTCCCTGGAGGTCGGCCACGAACACCAGGCAGGACTCGGCCGGCAAGGCGGGCGGGACCTCGACCGACGTGTCCTCGGGCCCGACCATTTCGAGCAAACCGGCGACGTCGTCCACGAATTCTTGCATGGGAGGCCCTTCACATGCTGAACAGCGTGGCGTTGTTCGCCAGCTCGCGATTGAGGTCCTCGTCGAGCACTTTGAGGTCCTGCTGGCTGAGCGACAGGGCCGTGAACGTGGCCCGGCAGACCTTGACCAGCTTGACGCCGACCGAGGGAACGCCCTTAACCGTGCAGAGCAGATTGGCCACCTCGACGCAGCGGATCACGTCGGCGCTTTCGCCCGAGTAGGCCATCGCCGCGTGGTGGTGGCGCGCGGCGCCGCGCACGGCCTCGGGAAAGCCCCAGGCCGCGGCGAGTCGCTCGCCGAGCATCATGTGGTCGAACCCGAGGACCTCCCGTTCGATCGCCCCGAGCGTGCGCGTCCCATCCAGGCCGCCCACGACGCGCCGGAATGCCTCGTGAAAATGCTGGTCCTCCAAGACAATGCCCACGTCGTGAAGCAAGCCGGCCAGGAACGCGTCCTCGAAATCAGCGAGACGCCGGCGCATGGCGATCAGCCGCGCGCCGATCCCCACCGAAACAAGGTGCCTCCACAACTCGCGGCGGCGGTACGGGCCGATGCGCTCGTCCTTGCGGAACATGTCGCTGACGCACGCCGTCATCGCCAGATTGCGGATCTGCTTCGTGCCCAGGTACGAGATCGCTTGCTGGAGGTTCGTCACCCGAGTGCGCAACGCATACGCCGCCGAGTTGACGCACCGCAGCACCCGGGCGCTTAAGGCCGGGTCGTTCTCCATGACGGCCTTGAGTTCGGCTGCCGAGACGCTCTCGTCCCGGGCCACCTGCATGACGCGCAAAGCGATTTGCGGCAGGGTGGAAATATCGTCAATGCGCTTCATGGCCGCATCCAACGCGGGAGCGGCCTCGCTCGGCGGACTGTGTACGACGGTCATTGGTGGACTTGCCCTCCGTCCTTCATTCCGCAATTTTGCGTGACAAACCGAGCTTCCGAGGAAAGACTAGGCCACAGGCGGGTGGGCGACGCGGCGTTACCATGCCACGCGGGTGGCCAATTTGGGGGGAAAGGAGCTGACTCCTCGGACCAAGGGCCAGGCACGGCTCCCCGGACGGAGGCGGCGTGTGCCAGGCTTTTTTCCGGATATGAAGACGCGAGGTGTCCCCGCAGGGTAGTAGTGTGGCACGCGCACCGGTCGGATGCGCGCGGCATGACCGTTACTTCGCGGCTCGTAGACGCCACCGCGACCGGCGCGATCCCTCGATTGGCTACCGGCGTCGGCGCGAACGGCGACGCTTCAGTTCCTTCCTGGCGGAGTCGCCGTCGGGATTCAGGGAAAGCCGCGGGATGATGCGGTTGTCGCGCGGCTTGTCGGCAGGGGGCGAACCTTCGGCGTGGGCGGCCGTCTTGGGCAGGTACTTGCGTTCGGCGATGCTCCAGAGGCTCGACGCAATGAAGTACAGGCACAGCCCGCTGGCCACCTTGTAGAACAGCACGCCCATGAAGATCATCATGTACTGCATAATCTTCATATTCAGCGCGGCCTGTTCATCGGCCGGCGGCGGCATGAACTTCTTCTGCTGCCACAAGAACAACACGATCGTGATGATCGGTAGGATGTTGAAGTACGGCCCCAGGCCGAAGAAACCGATCCCTCGGGTGATGAAGCCCGGCATGAAGCCGCTCCAGTCGAGGAGCATATCGGGGGCGGCGAGGTTCGAGGCCCAGCGGATGCTCTCGCTTAGCAGCGCCGCGCCGCGCAGCTCGACATCGACCATCAGCGCCCGGTACAAGCCCACGAAAATTGGCAACTGAAGGAAGACGATCAGGCACCCGCCCCAGGGGTTGTAGTTGTACTTGGCGAACAGCTCGCGCTGCGCGCGGCCCATGGCCTGGAGGTCGTTCTTGTACTTCTCCTTCAGCCGCTTCAGCTCGGGCTGGATCTCCTGCATCTTCTGGGCGCCGATGGCCTGCTTCTTGCTCAGCGGGAACATGCACCCCCGCACGACCACCGTGAGCATGATGATCGCCAGTCCGTAGTTGAAGACCAGGTAATCGTGGAAGAAGTGAAGCAGCCACAGCATCGGCTTGGCCGACCACCAGAAATAGCCGTAGTAGAGAATTCCCTTTAAGCCATACGCATCGAGCAGATCGGGCTTCTTCGGGCCGGCGAACACCTGAAAGCTGTCCACCCAACTCGCCTGGGGCTTGACCTCCCGCACGACGCTAGCGAGCCGAAAACTCGTGTTGGTCTTCGTCGGCACGTCCTTTGGGGGCTCACCCACGGCCAGCGGCTGCCACTCGGCGAACCGGCATTGCCCCGCGGCCTGGCGCTGGGGAATCATCACGGCCGAGAAGTACTGGGCGTCGACGCCCACGAACGCCAAGTCCCCCTTCTGGGCGTCGGTCAGGATCGGTTTGCGCCATTCGCCTTGGGCGATTTCCACGGCGGAGTAGACGTTCGGCTCGGGCGGACCGAACGAAGCGATCACGTCGCGCAGGCCCACGCCCTTGAACCAGTAGTGGCTCACCTTCGAGGCGTACCACCACCCCTCGGTGGGCAAGCCCGTGGGGCCATCGAGCTGATACGCCACCTTGCGGACCTCGCCGCCGGTGTTGCGGATGGCGACCTCGAAGGTCAAGTGGTAGGCAGGACAGTTGGGATCGGCCCGGTCTTGCTCGGGCACCTTGGCCAGCCGGAACACCTTGTCGATTTCGAGGCCCCACCTCGGCAGCCGGCGGCGGAGCGTGACCTGTTCCTCGTCGTGAGAAACAACCTTCCAATTGCCCGAACGCAGGTCGAGCCCTTCGAGTTCCTGGTTCAGCGCGGGCGGTCGAGGCTGTTTCTGGTTGGGGTCCAGCGGCGGGGCCTCGAGTTTCAGATCGTCGATTTGCCGCAACGTGAGCAAGAACGACAAGGGGTCGCCCGATTCCGGACGAATCACCTCGAGCGGCCGGCGGCCAAGCGTTGCGGCCACGGGCTCGGGCTTGCCTTCCAAGGTCAAAGCCACGGTCTGTCCGGGCCGGGTCTTGGCCAAGGCGTCCTGGAGGGTCTCCCAGCTCGTGACTTCTACGCCGTCCACCGCCGTAATAACATCGCCGGGTCGCAGTCCGGCGGCCGCGGCAGGCGTGCCAGGGCCGACGACCTGCACCGGACAACCCGTGCCGCGGACACTCTTATCGACGACGAGCTGGCCCAGGTAGCCAGTGCGGTCTTCCACATCGCGGAAACGCTCGTCGTTGAGTTCGACCCGGGCAACCGCCGCGCCCCGGGCGGTGACCGTCACCAGCATGCGGTACGGGCTGGTCGAATCCAACGAACCCAGCGTGACATAGGCGTCGGGGTGCTTGGGTTCTTCGACGACCGGGGGCTTCTCGGCCGGTTTCGGGGCCTCGGCCGGCTTTTCGGTCGCGCCAGGGGGGGCCTTGGCGGGCTTGTTGGCATCGTCCTTGGCACCCTCGACGCCCTGGGCCACCTGGGCCGGCGCCTCGGCCGGCGGCTGTCGCTTGGGGGCGTTGCGGGCCATCCAGAACGAGTGCCCGACAAGAACGGCGATCGACAGGAGAATGAAGAGGAAATACCGCCCCCACATCCCCTGCATCGAGTTCTGCTCCATGACGCGAACACCTCACAACGGCGTAAGACCCCGGCCGAATACGACGCCATCCCGCCCCAATTGGGGGGAATAGTAGCCGGCTCCGTCAAATGTACCTCTTGTCATTCTCCCGGTTGGGGAGAATCTTGCAAGGCCAGAAGCCTGGGCGGTGCAAGAGATTCGCAAGGGGGTAGCAGGGGGGGATGAAGGACAAACGATGAGGGATCAA
>JANLFZ010000269.1 GCA_024653385.1 Thermoguttaceae bacterium
GATTCGGGCCGAGGCGGGCCGGATCGTCGCCAAGGCCCATCAAGAGGCCGCCGCGATCAAGAAGCAGGCCGAGGCCGAGGGGCGCCGGGCAGGCCAGGCGGCCGTCGAGCAGATGGTCCAGAACCAGCTCGCACGGCAGATGGCCACCCTGCTGCCGGCCCTCCGGCAGGCGGTCGACGAAATCCGGCACGCCAAGCAGGCATGGCTTACGCATTGGGAACGCAGCGCAATCCATGTGGCGGCCGCCATCGCCCGACGGGTCATCCGCCGCGAACTCACCGAGCACCCCGAGATCGCGATCGACCTGGTGCGCGAGGCGCTGGAACTGGCGGCGGGCAACACGGAGCTTCGCATTCACTTGCACCCTGCCGACCACCAGGCGCTCGGCGCGCAGATCGAGTCGGTGGTGCGGGAGCTGGCGCCCTTGGCCTCGGCGGAACTCGTCGCCGACGCCCGCGTCACGCCCGGCGGCTGCCGCGTCGAAACCCGCTTCGGCGTGATCGATCAGCAGATCGAAACGCAGTTGGCCCGGATCGAGGAAGAATTGGCGTAACCCTACTTGGCATCTTGGCAGGAAACCGACCGATGGACCTGAACGACCGGCTGGCCGCGATCATGCCCACGGCGCTGGCGGGGACCGTGGCCCGGACCGTCGGAATGATGGTCTCGGCGGCCGGCTTTCCCGCGCCGGTCGGCGCGCTGGCGGAAGTCCAGCGGCAGGCCGGGCCGCCGCTTTTGGCCGAGGTGGTGGGTTTCCGCGACGAGCTGACGCTGCTGTACCCCCATAGCCCCCTCGAAGGCGTGCGGCACGGCAACCGGGTCCGCCTGGTGCGTACCACGCGATGGCTCCGCGTGGGTCCCGAGCTGCTCGGCCGGGTGGTCGATGCCCAAGGCCACGTGGTGGACGGCAAGCCGCAACCCGCCCTGGCAGACCGCACCTGTTTCGTGCGCCAGCCGCCGCATCCCTGCACGCGCCCGCGCATCGACACGGCGCTTTCGACCGGCATTCGCGCGGTCGACGGCCTGTTGACGTGCGGCAAGGGGCAGCGCATGGGGATCTTCGCGGGTTCGGGCGTGGGCAAGAGCGTGACGCTGGGCATGATGGCCCGCTACACGGCCGCCGACGTGATCGTCGTCGCCCTGATCGGCGAGCGAGGCCGCGAGGTCAACGAGTTCCTCGAGCGCGACTTGGGACCGGTGGGTCTCGCCAAGAGCGTGGTCGTGGTGGCCACCAGCGACGAACCGGCCCTGGTGCGCGTCCAGGCGGCCATGACCGCCACGGCCATTGCCGAGTACTTCCGCGACTTGGGCAAGGACGTGCTGTTGATGATGGACTCGCTGACGCGCTTCGCCCTGGCGCAGCGCGAGATCGGCCTGGCCGCCGGCGAGCCACCCACGACCCGGGGGTACCCCCCCTCGGTCTTCGCCCTCTTGCCCAAACTCGTCGAACGCGCCGGGCGCAGCCCCGAGGGCAGCATCACCGCCTTCTACACGGTGCTCGTCGAAGCCGACGACCCCAACGAGCCCATCAGCGATACGGTCCGCGGCCTTTTGGATGGCCACCTCTGGCTCTCGCGGAAGATCGCCGAGCGTGGGCACTACCCGGCGATCGACGTGCTGGCCAGTCTGAGCCGGCTGATGCCCGACGTCACGACCGAAGAGCACCGCCAAGCCGCCCAGTTCGTGCGCGAACTGCTGGCGGCGTACCGCGATCACGAAGACTTGATTTCGATCGGGGCCTACCGGCGCGGAAGCAACCCGACGGTGGACCTGGCCATCGAGATGCAGGAGGCCGTCAAGGCGTTCCTGCGGCAGCGCGTCGCCGAGCCGTCGTCGCTCGACGACGCGCGCAAGGGACTGGCCCTGTTGCGGCAACAGGCGAAGACGCCATGACCACGTTCCGATTCCGGCTGGCGACCCTGCTTCGGCTCCGCGAGTCGACTCGCGACGAGCGCAGGCTGGAACTCGCCCGGGCCTATCAGGCCGACGACCTGTTGCGCCGGGAAGAGCAGCGGGTCGAGGACGAACTGGCCGGCCTGACGAGGCTCGTGCGGCACGCCGCGGGGCCGGGGCCGGTGAACGTCGACGGGCTGCTGGAGGCCCAGCGGTTCGAGATCGTGCTCAAGGCCCAGCGGCAGCACCTGGCCCGGCAGCGCGAGATGGTCGGGGCCGAGATCGAGCGGCGCCGGCAAGCCCTGGTCGAGGCGAACCGCGACGTGCAGGTGCTCGAACGGCTGCGCCAGCGCCAGGCCGATCGGCACCGCGATGAAGAGAACCGCCGCGACATCCTGCGCATCGATGAAGTGGCCCAGCGCCGGACCGCCGGCGAGGAGGTCGAGTGATGGGACGGCTCGTGCGCGGCTTTTGGGGACTCGTCCTCTACTTCTGCCTGGCCACCGTGATCGCCGAGGCGATCATGCTCGTCTACGCGGCCCGCACCTGGCAAATCGACCGGACGCGCCTGGCGCGGATGCTGGCCGTGGCGCGAGGCCAGCCGACCGACAGCGTGCCCCCGCCCGCGCCGCCGCCTCCGCCGCCGGAGCCGGTGTCCTACCAGCAGGTGCTCGATGCCCGCGCGCTGCGCGACAAGAACCTTCAACTCCGCGAACAGGCCCTGGTCAATGCACTAGCCCAAATGCGGGCCGATCAACAAAAGCTCGCCGACGACGAGAAACGATATAAACAGCAACGGGCGGCATACGAGAAAGAACTGGCCGATTTGAGCCAGGGGGCCGTGGCCGCCGGTCGCGACGAGGTGCGCCGCATCCTGCAATCGGTCAAGCCCAAACAGGCCAAGGAAATCGTGCTCCAGATGCTCGACGCCAAGGAGACCAAGGAGGTCGTCGCCCTGTTGAGCGGCATGACCGACGCGAAGCGCGCCAAGATCCTCGGCGAGTTCAAGACTCCCGAGGAGAACCAGAAGATCGAGGAAGTGCTCCGCCTGATCCGGCAAGGAGAGCCGCAGGCCACGGTCGCCGAGAAGGCCAAGGACCAGTTGAAGCGACCTCCCGGCGGAACCTGATCCCGTCCGGCCCCGGGCACATTGCCGGGCGACCGGGCCATGGAGAGAACCAGCCATGCCATCGGTGAACTTCGAGTCTCTGGCCGGGATGACGTTCCCGGAACCGCCGCCGGGGCCCCTTGCGCCGCGCGAGCCGGATGTCGGGGACCGCTCGTTTAGCGAACACCTCCAGCGTGCGCAAAGCGCCGCGGCAACGCCCGCGGAGCCCGGCGCGGCGAAGTCCGACACCTCGGCGCCTCGCGCCGACGAGCCCACGCCGCCGAGTGCGGGCACGACGGCGGAAGACACGGCCGGCACGCCGCGCGGGGAGCCGGAGACTCCGGCAACCACTTGCTCGGGCGGCAAACCCTCCGATCAGGAGCCCTCGCGCCGCGAGGACGAGGCCGACGACGACGAAGGCGCCCAGGCCGGCGGCGAGGCTGCCGCGGCCGCCGGAGTAACCCCAGCCGACCCGGCAGAGCGCCCCCGCGCAACGAAGGCGGCCACGGAGGCTGCCAAGGTCCGCGATTCCGACGGACGCACGGGCGGCAAGCCGGAGGCCGCGGCGGTCGGCAGACAGCCTTCTGGGACGCCAAGCCCAACCTCTACCGCTTCCACGAGCACGCCGGTCGGCCCCGATGCCACGGCGACCATCGAGGGCGATTCCACGGCAGAACCTGAGGCGGACGCGTCGAAGCCCTCGTCCGACGCCAACGCAAAGGCCGAACCGCGCGACGACCATCAGGCCACGGCACGTACCGAGCCATTGCCGACCTCGACCCAGCCACCGGAATTCCCGGCGATCATGGACAAGACCGAAAAGGGCCGTGCCGCGGACGGAACGCCGCCGGAAGCGACCGGCGGTCCGGAGCCCCGGAGCACCGCTGCCCGGCGGTCCGCCGGACGATCCGCTGCCCGAAGTGCGGCTTCCGCGTCGGAACCGGACGGATCCGATTCCACCGCTCAGACGCACGATGTCGATCCGGCGGGCGCGAGGCCCGCCGGCGACGTGGCCTCGGGATTGCCGGCGACCGAATCGACCGCGTCGCCCGCGTCGGATCATCGCGCCGCCGGCAACCCGGGGGACGCGGCCGGTGCGATCGAGCCGGGGCCATCCGAGGCGGCGCGGCGTCCTCAGTCGGCGGGCGAAGACCAGCGCGCCACCTCGACCGATGCACCGCGCGACGCGAACACCGCGGATCAGGCGGACCGGGTGCGTTTTGTGCAGCGCGTGGCCAAGGCGTTCGAGGCCGCCGCCGAGCGGGGAACCCCCCTGCGACTGCGCCTGCACCCGCCCGAACTCGGCTCGCTGCGGATCGAGGTCTCGGTGCGCAACGGCGCGATGTCGGCTCGACTGGAAGCCGAGACCGAGGCCGCCAGGTCGGTCTTGATCGACCATCTGCCCGCCCTGCGCGAGCGTCTGGCCGAACATCACTTGCGAATCGAACGGTTCGAGGTGGGCTGGTCCGGCCAGTCGTCCGGCGGGTTGCCGCAGCGCCCGGGCGAGCAACCGGCTGGGCACGCCTTTCGAGGCGGGCCGGCGTCGCCTTCCGCCGAACCGCTCAGCCCGCTCGACCCCCTAACCGCCGCGCGCGCGGCGCGCACCGGAGAGCACTCGCACATCGACTTCCTTGTTTAAGAACCCGATCGCGTCGTCCGCTCGCCCGCGGCGCGCAGGACGACGGGAGCTGAACCTTATGGAAACCGCATCCGTCCAGGGCATCAAAGGCGATCTGGGCGCCCAGGCCGCGAACCACGACGCGTTCCAGGAACTCAACCTGAACACGTTCGTCGAACTCCTGGTGGCCGAAATGCAGGCCCAGGATCCGCTCAACCCGATGGATAACCAGGAGATCCTCTCGCAGATCGCCCAGATTCGGGCCATCGAATCGAACTCGCGGCTGACCAGTACGCTCAACGCGGTGCTCTTGGGGCAGAACATGGCCACCGCCGGCAGCCTGATCGGCCGGCAGATCGCCGGACTGGACGCCAACGGCGACCGGATCACCGGCACGGTCGACCGCGTGACGGTGGCCAACGGCGACGCCACGTTGCACATCGGCGACAAGAGGGTCGCGCTGAAGAACGTCGGCGAGATCCTGCCTGGCGGGAAGTGACCAACCGCGATCCTCCAACCTCGTGACGACCCAACGATTCCGTCATTGATTCACTAAAGGACACCGGCCATGGGCCTTACTTCTTCTCTGACCACCGCTTTGACCGGCTTGACGGCGGCGGAAACGACCATCGACGTGGTGGGCAACAACCTGGCGAACTCGAACACCGTGGGGTTCAAGGCCTCGCAGGCCAATTTCGCCACCCAGTTCGCCCAGACCCTGAGCCTCGGCTCGGCTCCCACCGACGAGTCGGGCGGAACGAATCCCCGGCAAACGGGCCTGGGCACCATGGTGGCCGACATCACCGCGGACTTCGGCCAGGGAACCATCGAGATCAGCTCGAACCCCACCGACATGGCGATCCAGGGCGATGGGTTCTTCATCGTCCAGGGAAACCAAGGCGACCACCTCTACACCCGCAACGGCGTCTTCAAGCTCAATGCCTCGAACGAGATGGTGACGATCACCGGCAATCGGGTGCTGGGCTTCGGCGTCGACGACCGGTTCCAGGTGCAGACCACCACGCTGGTGCCGCTGACGATTCCCCTGGGCACGGCGGCGGTTGCCCAATCGACGGCCAATGTGTACCTCGAGGGGACGCTTTCGCCCAACGGCGACGTGGCCACGACGGCCGAACGCATTCAGACCAGCATCCTCGGCAACGGCGCGTTCACCGCGCCCGATGCCGCACTCAACCGTTCGTTGTCGCAAGCGCCGAGCATTCTCGGACCGCCGCCGACGACGGCGACCGGGCAGTCGATCGGCGGGGGCGCCATGACGCCGAGCCAGGCCTACCGCTACCGGTTCGTGTACGCCGCCACGCCCTACTCGCCGGGACCTCCCCCGGTCATCCCCGAACTCAGCGAAAGCGCGATGTCCGACGCGGTGAACGTCACGCTGGGGGCCGGCGACAACTCGGCGCGCCTGACGAACCTTCCCACCTCGACGCGGCCGCTTCACGTCTACCGTTCGAACGACGGCGGCATGACGTACCACTTCATCGCCGAACTGCCGGTCGGCACGGCGACCTACGACGACGTCACCTCCGATGCCGTGGCCGCCACCCGGCCGGCGCTCGACCAGACCGTGCTCACGGGCAACTACAGCTACTACGTGACGTTCTACAATCCCGCCATTCCTGCGGAAAGCCGGCCCAGCCCCATCAGCACGCCGATCAACCTCGTCAGCGGGCGCGTCGAGTTGACCGGTCTTCCGACGGACGCCACCGGCGCGTGGACGCAGCGGCGCGTCTACCGCAACCTGGCCTCGAACGACTCCGAGTTCCATCTGGTCGCCGAGATCCCCAGCGCCACCAGTTCGGTGACGCTCATCGACAACGTCTCGGACGCCGAACTGAGCACCCGGCCGGAAATCGACCTCGACGGGCCGAAGATCATTCCCAGCACGCTGCTGAAGGACGTGCTTCGGCGCGACGGCTCGACCTACGAACACGTGTTCGCGCTCGAAGGCGTGCCGCCCACCGCGGTGCTCGAGTTCACCGGGCGCAAGGGCGGCCGGGCCCTGGCGACCAAGAGCCTGACGATCACCGAGGCCACCACGGTTAGTGACCTGATCGCTTTCATGGAACAGGCGATGGGCATCCAGAAGCCCAACTTCGACCCGGTCAACCCCATCCCCGTCGATTCGTCCGGGGCCAGCCCCGGCGGCATGGTCACCGGCGACGGACGGATCATCATGACCGGCAACAACGGGGTGGACAACGCCATCGAGATCGACCTGTCGGGCATGCAACTGGTCACCGCCAGCGGCAAGACGAACATCAATCTGCCCTGGGGCTCGATCCAGGAGGCCGTCGGGCAAAGCGCGGTGGCCGACTTCATCGCCTACGACTCGCTGGGCATTCCCGTGCGATGCCGCATCACCGCGGTGCTCCAGGAGCGCACCAGCGGGCAGACGACCTACCGGTGGTTCGCCGATTCGGCCGACAACGACCCGGCCACGGGAGTGCAGATCGCCGTGGGGACGGGCTTGATCCGCTTCGACGGCAACGGCAACGTGATCAGCGTCACGGCCGATACCGTGTCGATCGACCGCCGGCACCTCGCCTCGGCCACGCCGCTGGAGTTCAAGCTCGACTTCTCGGCGCTGTCGGGCCTGGCGGCCGAGAAGAGCAGCCTGGCCGTGTCGCGTCAGGACGGCTCGGCGCCGGGCGTGCTCACCAGCTTCATCGTCGGCGAAGACGGCCGAATCCGCGGCGTGTTCTCCAACGGCATGACCCGCGACCTCGGCCAGATCCGCCTCGTCCGGTTCGCCAACCCCAACGGCCTCGAGCAGCGCGGCCAGAACCTGTTCGCCGCGGGCGTGAACTCGGGCCTGCCGGTCGAGGGAAATCCCGGCGAACAAGGCATCGGCGAGATCATCGCCGGGGCGGTCGAATTGTCCAACACCGACATCGGGGCCAACCTGATCGACCTGATCCTCGCGTCGACCATGTATCGCGGCAACACCCGAGTCATTACCACGGCCCAACAAATGCTCGACGAACTCCTGGCGCTGCGGCGGTAGGAGCGCGCCAGGCGCGAAACGTCCTATGATCAAGTTGACCCACCTTAGCGGCGAGGTGTTCCTTCTGAACGCCGATCTGATCCAATACGTCGAGGCTCGGCCCGACACCTTCATCACGTTGACCAACGGGCAGCGGATCGTCGTGGCCGAGTCGATGGACGAGGTGCTCCGCCGCGCGGTGGCTTATCAACAGGCCAAATACCTGATTCCACCCCCCCAAAGGCAAGGTGTCCCCTCAGGGCCTGGCGACTCGCCTTCCTGACGTCGGCCTGCCCAACGGTCTGCCCGCGTAACCTATATTCTCCAAGGGGCTCGCGTTCGAGCCCACACTGCTTGGGGAATACAGCGCCATGGCAGACTCCGCTCACGATGCAACCTCGGGTGCCAGCACGACGCCGCAGAACAAGTCCGGCGGAATGCTTACCAAGATTATCGCCTTACTGTTTGTCTGCGCGGTCATCTTCGCCGAGTGCCTGATTGCCTATATCTACTTGGGACGTTCCGGATCCGGTGAGGCGGCCGCAAGTACCGCCGCGGAAGAGAGTAGCGATTCCGAATCCGCCGAATCGAAGGAAGGCGAAGCCCACGGCAAAGCCGAGGCGGTGGGCCATGCGGGCAAACAGGACAAGGCAAGTCATGGCAAGAAGGACACCGAAAAGACCGAAAAAGGGGGCCACGGCAAGGCTGCCGAGGGTGCCAAGTCGAAAGGCGCCAAGGCTGGGGCCCAGGCTGAGTTCGTCGAGGTCGATCTCGAGAAGTTCACCGTCACTGCCCATCAACCAACCTCATCCACCACGATGAGGATCGAGTTCCACCTCTTTGGTATGGTGGCAGCCAAGGACCAGGACGAGTTCGAGCAACTCCTCAAGCTCCACCAGCATCGGTTGCGCGAGCAGGTGATCGTCATTGTGCGCCGCGCGGAGCCGGGCGATCTG
>JANLFZ010000270.1 GCA_024653385.1 Thermoguttaceae bacterium
CTTCCGTGCCCGTTTCCTTCTCGCTCAATGGGTTAAGCGCCCGACCAGCCAGTCTTCATAGGCTGGGAGGTCCTTCCACGAGATCGCGCAGTCGACGGGCTTCCCCTTGGGATCGATGGCCGTGAATCCCTTGTCGGTCACCACCAGAGGGATGCGTTCGATGTTGACGAGGTGGTGCGAGGTCGCCAGATACACGGCCACGGTGTCGAACAGGATCGAACTGGCGTCGGCTTCGTCCGGGGCGTTCTTGTCCTGGGCCTTGCGCCAGTACCGGTAGTTCTCCATCAACGCGCGCACGAGCGGGTCATTACACCGCGCCACCTTGGCATACTTCGTGCCCGTCAGCCGAACCAGGCCGCAGGTGTCCAAGGGCGTGATGGTCATGGGCCAGGGGGCGGTAAAGACCTTGCGGCAGGCCACCGGATCGGCGCGCACGTTCCATTCGGGGTCGGGCGTGGCCTTGCCGCCGTAACCCTTGCGCACGCTGCCGTGCATGCCGATGAAACGCGCCTTCTCGGCAATCCGGGGCTCGCGTTCCAATGCCGCCTTGATATTGGGCAGCGGGCCGATGCAGATCAGGGTGATGGGCTCGGCCGATTCCATGATCGTGCGAATCAGGGCCCCCACGCCGTCCCGGTGGACCTTGCCCGGGTAGCGCGAAAGATCGTAGTCCTTCACCCACGGGGCTTGCCGGCCGCCGTGGCTGTTTTGGCGGATTCCAATGCCCACGGCCACGTCGGTGCGTTTAGCCACTTCGAGCATCTTGGCAAGGATCTTCGCCCGGTACTCGGTATCCCCATAATCGGAAACCACCAGCTTCAGGTCCAGCTCCGGCGACTTGAGCAACAAGGTGAGGGCCCAGGTGTCGTCGATGTCGTCGCCGATGTCCGTATCGAGGATCACGGGCGTTGCGGACTTCCCCTCGGCTGCCATAACGGCCAGCGCCAGGAGGGGCAGGGCGACCAGGACGATCAACGTCATCGGGGCGACGCTTCTCATAACGGCTCTCCGGAAGATAGGCAGGAAGCGAAAGCCGTAATGTACTCGCCGCGCAGCGAGGGACGCAAGCGGCCCCCTACGTTGCGGCTGCCCTGGCGGGTTGCAAAAGACCGCCGCCAGGGCGCCTTGTGCGCCCGGCGCAGTGCCATGTTCGGGCTCCTTCGCTGCGAAAACTGGGGTAGTCCCAGCAAGTGGTCACGCAGGCCCTCGCTGGCGCGTCGGGTTGGTGTACGGGCGTTCGCTGCACGGGCTGGGGGCAGTCTCCGGGCGCGGCTACCCGACTTGGCGATTACTTCGAGTGGCGCGCGTTGGTTCGGCGGGCCGGCTTTTTCTTGGTCTTCTTCGCGACCGGCTTGGCGGTTGTCTTGGTCGCCCGGCGGGGCCGAGGCGTCGCGGCAGCGGCGGTCCCGTTGGCGGATGATTCGTCGCCGGCGTCCAGGTCGATCCCGAACACTTCGCCGAGGTCGGCCTTCGCCAGGCGTTTCGATGTTCCGCGGGTCGTGGCAGCCGCGAGGGCTTCTTCCGCGTCGGCGGCGATCAGTTCCTCGTGGTTGACGCCGCGGAGCAGGAACAAGAGTTCGGGCCTGGTGTCCAGACGCGAGCCCACGCCGTACAGCACGGCCGCGACGTGTTTGCACATGTGGGCCCAGTCGGGGCAACTGCATTGGAACGACATCTCGCCGGGCAGTGGAAACAGCCCGTTCTGCCGGTCCGTGACGACTTCCATCACCCCCTCCGAGAGCCGGCCCGCCAGGAGGTCCAGGAGCGAACCGATCTGGCCCGCGCACCGCTGTTTGATGGCCTTCCACTTCTTGGCGGGCAGGGTCTTGATGGTCACTTCGACCTTGTAGAGTTCCGAGCCCGAGACGCGGGCCTCGATCTTGCCTTGCGAGACGGCCAGGTGGCAGACCGAGCCGTTGCGCACGTAGGTGCGACCGCGGGGCAGACGGTTCTCGAAGTCGCTGAAGGCTTCGAGGTGCTCGCACCAGGCCGCGCCCCAGAAGGTCGTGGCGATCTTGCGCCCCTCGATCTGGACCGGCTGTACGTCGACGCCCTTTTTCCGGAGCGCCTCCATCTTCTGCATTGCCTGCCGACGGCGCTGGGCGACGGGCACGTAGGGTCTCCATCCGTAGTACCAAGCCATGAGAACGCTCCACCTGGGAACAGCAATCGAACTCCAGTCAGCCGGCGTCTTCGGACGCGGCGGCCGCCACATCGAGCGACACGAAGCGGATCAGCTCCGCGTCGGTCATTTCCGTAAGCATCTTCTCCGCGCCCCCTTCGAGAATCTCGGAAGCCAGTTGCGTCTTCTCTTCGATCATCGCGTCGATTCGCTCCTCGACCGTGCCCCGGCACACGAACTTGTGGACCAGGACATTTCGCCGCTGGCCGATGCGGAAGGCGCGGTCGGTGGCCTGGTTCTCGACGGCGGGGTTCCACCAGCGGTCGAAGTGGATCACATGCGACGCGGCCGTGAGGTTCAGGCCCGTGCCCCCGGCCTTCAGGGACAGGACGAAGAACGGCGGCCCGTCGTCGCGCTGGAACGCGTCGACCAGGGCTTTGCGGCGCCCCACGGCGGTGCTGCCGTGGAGCACCAATCCCGGGCGGCCGAAGATCCCCGCCAGAAAGCCGGCCAGCGGTTCGGTCATCTCGCGGAACTGAGTAAAGACCAGGGCCTTTTCCTGGCGCGAGGCGATTTCGTCGCAGATCTCGGCCAGGCGCGCGAACTTGCCGCTTTCGTGGGGCGCGAAGCGTCCGTCGCCCGCCAACTGGCTGGGGTGATTGCACAGTTGTTTCAAGCGCATCAAGTAGGCCAGCACCAGCCCGCGGCGCTTCATGCCGTCGGTGCCTTTGAGCGCGTCGGAGAGTTCCTCGACCAGCTTCGCGTACAGCGCGGCTTGCCGCTTGCTGAGGTTGCACCAGGCGCGGACCTCGGTCTTGTCGGGCAGATCGTCGATCACACGGCGATCGGTCTTCAGCCGGCGCAGGATGTACGGCTTCACCAGGTTCCGCAGCGGGCCATAGCGGTTCTCTTCGCGGCTGCCGAGCCGTTTGACGAACTCCTTGAACTTCGTTTGGCTGCCCAAGAGCCCCGGATTGAGAAAATCGAACAGCGACCAGAGGTCGCCCAGCCGGTTCTCGACCGGCGTGCCGGTCAGGGCAATCCGCGCCTCGGCCTTGAGGCGCTTGGCCGCCTTGGTCTGGCGGGCCGTCGGGTTCTTGATGGCTTGCGCTTCGTCCAGGACGACAAGCCGCCACGACACATCGAAAAGCCACTCCTGGCGCAGGAGCATCCCGTAGGTGGTGAGCACCACGTCGACGTGCTCGAGCCGCGGCCGGGCGCCTTCGCGCCTGAAGGGGACACTCCCATGTTCGCGCGCTTCGCCGCGAGAATCGGGACAGTCCCCGGGAACGGTTACGCTGCCGGAATCCTCCGAAGGATGAACGAAGCGCGCGCGCAGCGCGGGAGCGAATCGGGCGATTTCGGCCTTCCAGTTGGCCAGAAGCGACGCGGGCAGCACCAAGAGCGAGGGCTTGCCGGCCCCTTCGTGCTTCAGGGCCAACAACAAGCCGAGCACCTGAATGGTCTTGCCCAAGCCCATGTCGTCGGCCAGGCACGCCCCCAGGCCCAAGCGGGTCAGGAACCGGAGCCAGTCGACGCCGAGCTGCTGATACGGGCGCAGGGTCGTTTGGAGACCGGGGACGGCCTGAGCCTTGCCGAGCGCCGCGGGATCGCGGAGTTTCGCCAGCACGTCGCCGAGCCATTGGCCCGCGCGCACGAAGGCCCATTCGCGGGGTCCTCCATGCCCTTCGTCGGCGTCGAGGTCGGCGGGGACGCCGGCCAACAGCCTCATGCCCTGGATGAACGAGACCCCGTCTTGGGCCTGTTGCTCGATGCGCTTCCAGTGATCGAGGGCCTCCTTGAGTTTCTGGCGGTCGACTTCGACCCATTGCCCGCGGAGCAGCACCAATCCGTCTTCGGCCGACATCAGCTCGCGCCATTCGGCCTCGGTCAATTCCAGATCGCCCAGCGCCCGTTGCACGCGGAAATCGAGCAGGTGTTCGGCGCCCAGCGACGGTTGCTTGCGGTCGCCGATGGTGACGGTGATGCGGGGCCGGGGGCGTTTTTTCCACCAATCGGGCAAGCGCACCACGATGCCGCATTCTTCGAACAGCGGGGCTTCCTGAAGGAACCGGTACGCCTCGCGGGGCGTCCAGGCCAGCGGCTGGTAGATATCGCCCGATTCGACCAGATCCTTCACCAGGGCGCTCTTCTGCGAGGCCGCGTGGATCGGCGAGAGAAGCCGCAGGAGGGCTTTCTTGTTCTTGACGCCCGCGAACTCGCGCAAGGCCCCGCTCAGGGGCTGATAGCGGATGCGGCCACCCGCCCCGACGCTCGCGGCGTACGTCGCCAGGAAGGCGAAGGGGTTCGCCTCGTCGCGGCGGTTTTCGGCCAGATGGAAGCACACCCGGCCCACCTGATGCCACAGCGGTGCCCGCTGCCGGAGGAACTCGGCCAGTTCGCCGAAGGCCGCCACCTCGCGCCGCACCCACTGATCGAGTTCACTCCAGAGGCGGGCGAGCGGTTCTTCGGCCAGGTACTCGGCGCCCTGCATGGGCGGTGCGTTGACGACGATGGCCGCCAGCTCGGCGGCATCAGGCGGGGGGATCGGGCCAAGCGCGACGCCCGCGACCTCCGGGGTGTGGCAAAGCTCCGTCACGTACCGGCCGGCGAAGTCGCGCCAAAAAGCGACCGAGGGGGCCAGCGGGCCCGCGAACCGCTCGGTGGCCAACGCCCAGAGCCCTTCGGCCTGGCCGGCCGCGAAGGCCTTGACCACGCGATCGAGGCCGGGGTCGGCCGCGGAGGATGGTGGCAACGGCGAAGCGTCGGACGCCGCATCCGATGCGACAATCGCCGTGATCCGCCCCTGGGGAGAAAACGCCAATTCCATCGTCCGCCTTCCGTGGTGCTACCGCGATCGCACCCCATTAAATCCCATTTCGCGCCATCCGGCAAGCTCAAGGAATGGTTCCAGGTGGTAGATCGAGACTTGCCGATCCCGCCTCCCCCGGCCCATAATGGGCCGCGGTCCTCGGCAGCCTTAAGTTGCCGCGGCGGTACCGCCACGATTCTTGCCTGGGAGCTTGCCGCCATGTTTCGTCGGGTGTTGGGTGCTTGCGCGGTGATGGTTTGGCTTGTGGGCGTCTGGAGCCGAGCGACCCTTGCCGCCGAAGGGAATCTCATCGCCGACCCGTCGTTCGAAGAGCCCAAACCGCGCGACCAGTTCGGGCTGGTGTTCAAGCACTGGGGCGGCTGGAAGTACGAGGGCGACTGCGAGTTCCGGGTGGGGCAGGTCGCCCGGACCGGAAAAACCTCGTGTCTATTGTTCGGGTCGAGCCAGCCGAAGATCCGCGTGACCCAATCGTTCAAGGGGCTCGAGCCGGGGCGCTACCAGATTACCGCCTTCCTCCGCGGCCTCGACATCGGCGAGGGCATTTGGCGACAGACCACGGAGTTCATGTTCGACGGCAAGTACATGCCCTTGAAGAAGAACGGCACCTTCGGCTGGACGCGGCTGACCTACGTCGCCGAGATTCGGGAGAAGAAGGACGTGCTGGGCCCTTCGTTCGGTCTGATGGCGCCGGGCTACTTCTGGATCGACGACGTGGCCATGGTGCGAGTCGGTCCCGAGGTCCCGCTGACGCCCGAGCCCGTGCTGGGCAACGAAGAGCGGCCCATCGCCCCGCCGGGCCCGCTGGGGCCGGGCGAAATCCGCTGCGTCGAGTGCGGTTACCGCAACATGCCCGACTGGAAAACGTGCTATGCGTGCGGAAGCGTGCTTGCCGGCGAGCGAGTCCGCTCGGGCCCGGTCGTGCGCGTGCTCACCTCGTTCGAGCCCAAGTCGCCCTTCGACAACGGTCGCCCGGTCACCGAGCACGCGACGGAAGGAACCAAGGCGTGGCGCCTCGACAAGGGCTACACGGTCTGGGATGGTCCGCAGGACTGGTCGGGCTACGACGACCTCAAGGTCGATCTGTTTCTCGATGCCGACAAGCCCGCGGAACTCTACGTCGAGGTCCGCGACCGCGAGACGCGCGACTACTGGACCCGGGTGAACCACAACACGCTCGTCCCGCCCGGCAAGAGCACCCTGGTGATTCCCCTGGCTCAACTTTACGTGGGCGAGAAATCGCGGCCGGGGCGCAACCTGATGCTTGGCGCGATCACCCGGCTGGTGTTCAGCGTGGGCGACCGGCCGCCCGGCCCGTTGTACCTCGATCACCTCCGCCTCGAACGCGACGTGGAAACGCCGGCGAAACGATTCGACGGCCTGTACGCCTTCGACTTCGGCCCGGCGCAGAGTCCCCTGATGCCCGGCTTCACGCGGATCGACCCCTCGACCGTCTACGGAAAAGGCCGGGGCTATGGCCTGAAGGGTGCCAGGATCTGGCGGGCCTTCGATGCCTTGCAGCCCGAGCCGCTCTACCAGGACTTCCTCTGCATCGAGCAGGGCGGCCTGGCGGTCGATGTGCCCAACGGCACGTATCACGTCATGGTGAACCTCGACAGCCCATCCGGCTTCTGGGGCGAGTACCAGGTGTACCAGTCGCGGGCCGTGCTGGCCGAGGGAAAGGTGGTGGCCGAGGACCGGATGACGCTCGATGGGTTCAAGCGGCGCTACTTCCGTTTCTGGGACGTGGAGGACTCGCCCGACGACGACACCTTCGACAAATACCAGCGGCCGTACTTCCAGGAGAAGGAGTTCGACGTCGAGGTGAAGGACGGGCAGTTGAATCTCGACTTCCGCGGCGAGAACTGGGCGTGCAGCGTGTCGGCGGTGGTCATCTACCCGGCCGCGAAGGCCGCCCAAGGCCGGGCGTTCCTCGAGTACGTCGCCAAGAAGCGGCGGTTCTTCTTCGACAACTACTTCCACCGCATCTTGCACAAGCCGACGGGAGACCCGCTGGCGCCCACCGCGACCGATGCCGCGCGGGGCTATGTCGTCTTCACCCGCGACTACATGGAAGACGTCTACTACAACGACACGCCGCGGCGTGGCGAGACGGACCGGCCGGTCGCGGGCGAGGGCTTTGCCGGCGAGCACGAGCCGCTGACCGTGGCCATCTGCCCGCTTGAGGATCTCGGCCGCGTGACGGTCTCGATCAGCGACCTGGCGGGTCCGGGGACGATCCCCGCGGCGTGCGCTTCGGTCGGCTACGTCTCGTATCGCCTTAGCCGCGTGGCCATGGACGGCACGGTGTACACGATCGAGCCGCGGCTGATCCTCTCGCTGGCCTTGGACCGCGGCATCGACGTGCGCAAGGGCGTCACGCGCCGCTTCTGGCTGACCCTCTGTCCGCCGGACGGGGCGCGTCCCGGGCTGTACCGCGGCACGATCACCATCCGTCCGGAGAAAGGGCAACCCGCCCGCGTGCCCGTCGAGTACCGGGTGTACGCGGGGACGCTCGACCCGGTCGATATCCCGGCGGGGCCTTGGGGGCACGAGATCAACCTCCCCTGGCTTGGCGAGGATCCGGCCACGCGCACGTGGAACGAAACGATGGCGCAACGGAGCATGAAGAAGTTGCGCCAGTACGGCTTCACGACGCTCTCGGGGCTCCCGCGGATCGCATACCGGGGCTTTAAGGACGGCCGGCCGATCTTCGACTTCACCCAGGGCGACCGGCAGATGGCCATGGCGCGGGCGTGCGGGTTCACCATGCCCGTGGTCAGTTACGTTCCCACCGGCGGATTGAACCTCTACTACAAGGACGAAGCGGCGATGCGGGCCGCGGGCTTCGACGACTACCCGCGGTTCATCAAGGCCGTGTTCGGGGCGATCCAAGCGCATGCCGAGGCCGCCGGCTGGCTTCCCGTGTATTGGAACCTCGGCGACGAGCCGATCGGCGACGATCTGCGCCGCGCGGCGGAGAACGCCGAGGCGTACCGCGCGGCCTTCCCCAAGGGCCCGCCCTGGTTCACGGCGGCGACGAGCTTTGCCTCGGGCAAGGCCGACGACCCGCACTTCCGGTTCGGCAAGGCGGTTCACGTGGCGAACTTGAACCTCCACGACGAACCGAGCGTGCGCATGCTTCAACAGGCCGGCGGCGGCTGGGCCTTCTACAACGGCGGCAACCGCTGGACCTACGGCGTCTATCTCTACAAGGCGGCCAAGGAGTTCGACCTCAAGTTCCGCCTAAGCTGGCACTGGAACGTGGTGGCGGGCGACCCCTACTATGCCCTCGACTGCCGCGAGGACGACTACGCCTGGTGCAATACGAACCCGGAGGGCGAGTTGATTCCGTCGATCCACTTCGAACGCGAGATGCGCGAAGGGCTCGACGATTACCGCCACGTGCTCACGCTGGCCCGGCTGGCCAAGGAGAAAAACGACGCGCAGGCGCAGACCCTCCTGCGCAAGCGGCTCGGATCGTTCCAGCTCGGCCAGCGCGACCACGACGCGCTCTGGCCCGTCTCCGACTGGCGCGCGTTCCGCCGCCAGGTGGCCGAGGCCAGAGCGCGTCGTGGTCGCGCTGGCTGAGCTGGAACGATCCGAGCCGCT
>JANLFZ010000271.1:0-3963 GCA_024653385.1 Thermoguttaceae bacterium
GTTTCGCGAGGGGAGGTCAACAGGCTCATACATGCGCTCCAAAGGGAATTGCCAAGCCGGTATCCGCCTCGGCACGGCGCGGGCGGCACCTCCGGATCGTAGAACCACGGCGGGGGACGGTCAAGCAGCTAGCTACCATCGCCGGGTTGCGGGTGGGCCACCCGGCACATATCGCGACCCCAAACGCCGTCTTGGAGCCATCGTTCTTTGGCTTGGCCGAGTCCAGCACCAAGAGCCAAAGATGTTGGTCTAATGGCTGGGTGAGCTATGGCCTATCGAAGGGGGGTGTGGTAGCCTGGCTTTTTCGCGTTGCCCCTTTGCCGCGGTGGCACATACCTTATAATGGACGTTTTTGCCACCTCGTCGGGCGTGTTGGAAGGCTAGTCGGATCGATCATGCCGAAACAAAAGACCCACAAGGCAACCAAGAAACGCTTTCGTTTGACGGCCACGGGGAAGGTGAAGCACCGCCAAGCGGGCACGAGTCACCTGGCCACGCGCAAGACCCACAAGCGCCGCCGCTTGTTGCGGGGCACCAAGGTTCTTTCCGCGGCCGAGACAAAGCGGATTGCCACCGCATTGAACGGATACAGTTACTAGGTTCGAGTCATCGCGTGCGATCGCCGCGAGATGGACGCTGGGACGGGCTGGACCAAACGCTCCCCGCTTGAAAGGGGAGGGCCTCGATCCCACAAACTAGGTAGAGTCAGCCATGCGAACGGTTAGAGGTTCGGCCCGCACCCGAGCCAGAAATCGGGTTCTCAAGAAGGCCAAGGGGTTTGTTGGCGGACGCCACCGGCTTTACCGCACGGCCAAGGAGTCGTTGATTCGGGCGGGCGTCTACGCTTTCCGCGATCGGCGGCGGCGCAAACGCGATTTCCACCGGTTGTGGGTCATTCGAATCAACGCGGCAGCGCGCCAGCTCGGCCTGCGGTACAGCGAGTTCATGTGTGGGCTCAAGAGGGCCAACATCGCCCTGGACCGCAAGATGCTCGCCGAGATGGCCGTCAACGATCCGCCGGCTTTTGCCACCGTGGTCGAGCAGGTCAAGGCCGCGCTGGCCCCCTCCGCTGGGTGAACTCCAGCCTCGGCTACCTCGCCGAACGCGGGGGCACGGGGTATACTGGGGGGATGCGCTTCTTGCCAACTCTCCTGCCCAGACGGGTGCGTATCGTTTTGGGCCCCGGGGGTTTCCGGACGGCCGTCCTCGCCGCCCTGCTGGTCGGCATCTTGGCTATGGCCGCGGCCGATGCCGGGGCGCAGCCGTTGGTTTCGGACACCCGGGCCAAACGCCGCACCCCCGTCGTCGAGGTCTTCGAAACCTGGAAAGACGCCGTGGTGTTCGTCACCGGGCCGGTGGTCAAACCCGGGCAGCCTCCGACCGACGAGTTCTTCAACCCCTCCGGCGCGAAGCCCCGAGAGCAGAACGTGGGCACGGGCTGCGTGCTGCACGAGTCGGGTTATGTGCTGACCAACGCCCACGCGGTCGAGAAACTCATTGTCCCAGTTGTGGCCCTGGGCGACGGTCGGCGGTTTCCCGCCGAAGTCGTCTCGGTGCTCCATCAGCAGGATCTCGCCCTGCTGAAGATCGAGGCGGGCGGGCTAAAGGCCGTGCGACTCGGCCAGTCCGACGATCTGATGATCGGCGAGACCGTCGTGGTGATCGGCAATCCGCACGGGCTGTTGTTCACCTGCACGACCGGGGTGGTCAGTGCCGTCGGCCGCGCCAGCAACGTAGTCGACATGCCGGGCGTGGTGTTGCGCGACTTGATTCAGTCGGACGCGGGCGTCAACCCGGGCAGTTCGGGCGGACCGTGGTTCAACATCGCCGGCGAGATGATCGGCATCACCTCGTCGATGAAGCGCGACGCCGAGAACATCGCCTTTGCCATCTCGGCGGCCTCGTTGCGGCGGGCACTGCCCGGCATGCTCGACGTCGAGCGCCAGCGCGGGTTTCGGACGGGGCTGGCGGTGGTGGCGGACGGCCGGCCCGTGGCCACCGCGGTCGAGCCTGGTTCGCCCGCGGCCCAGGCCGGGCTGAAGCCCGGCGATGTCGTTGCGAAGGTCGCCGGCCGGCCGGTGCCGACCAGCCTCGACTACCACCTGGCCCTGATCGGCTGCAAGCCCGGCGTGCCTGTGGCTTTGGAGGTAGTGCGCGACGGGAAGCCCTACGATGCCTCGCTCACGCCGGTGGCCCGGCCCAAGCCCGACGGGGCCGCCCTGTTGAAACGTCTGGGCCTTACGGCGGTCGCCCTCGACGAGGCGACGGCCAAGGCGATGAATCTTCGGGTGCGCCGGGGCGTGCTGCTGTCGGCGGTCGATGCGAATCGCTACGAGAAACTCTCGCATCGTCCGGAGCCGGGCGACGTGTTGGCCCGCATCGGTGCAATCCGCCCACGGGACCTCGATCACGTGGGCCTGCTCTTGGAAAACGTCAAACCAGGCCAGCAGCTCGCGCTGGTGTTCTGCCGGCGCAAGGAGAACCTGGCTGTCCGGATCGACATGAACCTGGTCGTGCCGCCGTAGGCCGCATCGCAGGAACGACATGATGAACGTACTGGTCGCCGGGGGGGCGGGCTATATCGGCTCGCACGCGGTCAAGATGCTTATCGAGGCGGGCCACCGCGTGGTGGTCGTGGACAATCTCTACCGAGGTCACCGCGAGGCGGTCCATGCCCGGGCCGCGCTGTACGAGATTCCTCTGGCCGATACCCGCGAACTCGCCCGCGTCCTCCGCGCCGAGAAGATCGACTGCGTCATGCACTTCGCCGCGCTGGCCTACGTGGGCGAATCCGTGGCAGAGCCCCTGAGCTATTACGACAACAACACGGCCGGCACGATCAGTCTGCTGCGGGCGATGGACGAAGTCGGCGTGAACCGGCTGGTGTTCAGCTCGACCTGCGCGACCTATGGCGAACCCGAGCGCGTGCCCATCGTCGAGACCACGCCGCAGGCGCCCATCAACCCTTATGGCTGGTCGAAGTGGTGCGTCGAGCGGGTGCTGCGCGATTACGGCGCGGCCCGGGGCCGGTTCGCGTTCGTGGCCCTCCGGTACTTCAATGTGGCCGGCTGCGCCGCTGATGGATCGCTGGGCGAGGACCACGACCCCGAGACGCACCTGATTCCCGTCATCCTCCAGACGGCGCTGGGGCGTCGCGAGAAGGTGGTCGTGTTCGGCAGCGACTATCCCACACCCGACGGCACCTGCATCCGCGACTACATCCACGTCGACGACCTTTGTGCCGCGCACCTGGTGGCCATGGAGGCCCTGGCGCCCGGCGACGCGCGGTTTTACAACCTAGGCATTGGGCGGGGCTACTCGGTGCGCGAGGTACTCGACGCGGCCCGCCAGGTCACGGGGGTCGATTTCCCCGTCGAGTACGGCCCTCGCCGAGCGGGCGACCCAGCCATCCTCTATGCCGACGCCCGCAAGATCGAACGCGAGTTGGGCTGGAAGGCCCGCTACACCGACATCTTCCCCATCGTCGAAACCGCGTGGAACTGGTTCAAGAGCCACCCTCGGGGCTATGCACAATGACCGATCGAACCCTGACGAGACCAAACGCGCTGCTTTTCCTTGCTGCGTTCCCAGAACGATAGACCAGGAGAACTGTCATGCCGCTTGCCTTGGTGGAGACTCGGTTGAGGGCCCGCAAGAGCGTGCCATGCCGGCGACACGGGGCGGACGGACGTCGGCTTGCGCGATCCTACCTCAGGACGAAGCTTGCCGGTGCGTAGGCCGGCAGGTTGATTTTCAACGTGTTGTTCACGACCGGAAGCGGCGGCCCAATCTTCTCGCCGCGCAGGCTGACCGGCGTGGCGGTCGTTGCGCTGAACCCTGCCGGCAAGCCGATCGCCAATTCGCCCGAGGCGCCCGTCTGCTCCCACACGCGCAGCAGCGTGCCCGGATTGCCGTCCGGGTCTTCGCCGAAGGCCGTCACCAGGACCCCTTTGCGAGAAAGCA
>JANLFZ010000271.1:3973-4713 GCA_024653385.1 Thermoguttaceae bacterium
AAGCACAAGGCCCGGCTGGGTGGGCGGCAAGTGGCCCGGCTTGGTGCGGCTCTTGGCGACGCGCAAGGGCACGCGGGCTTCCATCGAGGGAGTGTAGAGGGCCGATTCCGAATCGAACTTGTCGAACGTCCACAGGCGCACGCGGGACGCGAGCCGGCCGCCCGTCCAACTGGCGAAGTTCGTGTGCCAGTGGGTGTTGTAGAGGTTCAGGTACACGCGCGCCGCCTTGGGCTCGTAACGCGATTCGAACTTGTGGCTGCCGGGCTCGCCGAGGCTCACCAGGGGCGAATCGAGCGGGGAGAGGCCCACGCCGTAACCCGACTCGTCGTAGACGGCGACCCCGGTGTTGACCCACATCTGCCGAAAGTTGACGTTCTCGACGGTGATGTCCTTGATCGGGTCGAGGTCGGCGCCGAGTTTGCCGAGGCGGAACCTGGGACGCGCCAGATTCAGCGGCAGGCAGATCCAGCCCGCCTCGGGCCAGGCGTCCAGCGGCTTGTCGCAGAGCACCTCGATGTCGGCCACCGGCAGGTTGGCGTAGAGAACGAGCCGGGTGGCGACGGTCCGCGCCGGGCCGGGCCCGGGCATCGCGCCGTAGAGCACGGCCGACACGGCGACCGGCGTCTTCTCGAAACGGATCTTGAGGTTCTTGGGCAGACCCGATTCGTAGGGAACCTCGGGCACGTCGGCCTTGCCCATGAGGAACCGATGCGCGCGGTACTGCGGGTAGAGGGCCGCGT
>JANLFZ010000271.1:4723-8558 GCA_024653385.1 Thermoguttaceae bacterium
GTACGCCGCCACCTCCTTGCGCCCGAATCGCTCGCAGAGGTACTGCCCGAAACCCTGCGGCGCCGCGGAATCCACCAGTTCGCGCCCCGTGCGCTTGTCCACCAGGCTGGCGATTCGTCCGCCCGCGGCGTCGAGCACCGCCTTATAGTGCGGACTCTCGATGCGCTGGTCCTTTTCCGAGACGACCAGCCCGGGCGGATCGTCGGGCACATTCTCCAGCACGTAGGTGCGGTAGCCCAGCGGCGGAACGTCCTTGGCGACGAAGCCGACGATTTTGCCCGGTCCCTCGACGGCCTTGGCCTCGCTGCGGGCGAACCGCGCCCGATGGGCGCCATCCACGGCCCGGACCCCGTTGGCCGGCGGGTAGTAGTTGGCGTTCAGCTCGACCAACCCATCGCGCGCCCACGGCAGCGGGTTGTAGACCACGATCCGGTGGCCGGCCTGGTTCACGTGGTCGGCCAGGGCCGCCACGGCGTTGGCCAAGGGGTTCTCGACCGCGAGGCGAACTCGAGTGATGTAATCGTCGTGCTCGCGGTTGGCCTCGTCGAGGAAGTCGTACACCCGAGGCCAGCCCCGCGCAAGGGCCTCCTCCCAGTCCTTGCCGTAGAGCTGGCAGATGTAGTGCTGGGTGGCCAGCCCCCAGGTGTGCTCGCTGTAGAGAAGACTGTGGTTGTAGGCCTCGGCCAAGAGGCCCTTGACACTCGGGCGGTATACGCCCCAGGCATTTTCCAAGGTCGTGAGGGCATCGAGGGCCGGCAGCATCGGGCGGAGATTGTGGGCCAGCTTCGTGGCCGCGGGGTGGCTCAGGAAGCCGTGAATCCACGGGTCGGGAAGATCCGATCGCACGACCGGCAGATCCGGCTTTTCGGCCAGCACCAAATCGGCGAAATCCTCGAGCTTGCCGATGCGCACCCGGGCCTTGGGTGCGTGCTGTTTGTAGAACGCCAGGTCGGCATCGACGACGCCCGGCGGGGGCGGCCCCTCGTTGTCGGCCGTCATGTGGAGGTAGACCCAGGCCGACGAGGGCCAGTCGGCGGGCGGCAGCGGCGCGGTGCCATAGTCGTTGGTGTAGAGCGTCAAGAGTCGCGAGCCGTCGGGGCCTTGCCACCAGAAGAGTCGCGGCAGGCTGAAGGACCGGTTCACCAGCGGGCCGCCCATGTGGTAGAACCTCACGCCCGCATGGGTCAAGAGCGTGGGCAGCGCCCAGGAGTGCCCGGGAACGTCGGTGGTCTTGGCGTCGCGCGGCAAAGGCCGTCCGTGCTGCCGGGCGATGGCCGACGAAAGCCCCAGCCAGCGCACGAGGTCCTCCAGCTCGGAAGTCTCGTCGTGCATCGTAAAGGCCAGCGCGTGGACGGCCAGATTACCGTCGCGGATGGCCTGGGCGATCCTCGCCCGCCGCTCGGGCGATTGCTCCGGCGCCAGAAGCTGCGCCATCGGCCAGCCCGAGAGCGTCCAGACGAACTGCCGCTCCTTGGGCTGGTGGGCGTTCTTTTCGATGGCCTCCAGCACTCCGTCGGCCATCTCGGTGCGGTACTGGTGGGCGACATCGCGGGCCAGTTGCGTGTAGCCGATGTCGAAGTGCGTCTTGTAGACGATGACCACGTCTTTGAGCTTGGGGGCCGCGGGTGCTGTGTCGGCCGAGAGACACGGCGATGCCAGCAGCAAGGCGGCAAGGTTGAGCAGCGGGATGAAGGGCTTCACGTCGGTGATCCGGGAATGTGGGGTGCTCACCCACGCCGTCATCTCAGGCGCAGGTCGGCTAACAGCAGAGAGCGTACGTGGTTCACTCGCAAGGCGTCTGCTATAGTATTGCAGAAAAGGTGGACAAGAACCAGACGCGAAGCAGAAGACGCTCGTGGACCGCATTACCGTGGAAGTCGATATCGACCACGGCAAGACAACCGGAACTCCTGCCCGAGACGGGAACCGGAGTTCTGATTATCTGTTGGTCAGATGCAACTCCTTCTCCTTGTGCTGGGTTGCCAGACGGAAAAGGGGGATGCCTGAATAGTTGCGGTTGGAGGGGATGGCACTATGAGGTCACTGAGATTGAAACCGCTGTTTCATGTCCTGGCGTGGCTGATTCTATTGCTGGTTGCCGCTCCGGGATGGGCGAAGACCGTGACGGTGCAGGGTTTTCACTCGGCTGCGATTGCGGCGGCCGTGGCGCAGTCGGGAGCAGGCGATACTGTCAGGCTGCCCGCCGGCGCATACACCATTACCGACCCCGTCAAGCCCAAGTCAGAAACGCGGCTGGTCGGGGACGGGCAGGAGAAAACCGTCCTACGCTTCAACGGTCAGAAGCCGAGCGCCATCGTCGCAATTTCTGACTGCGAAGAGGTGGAGGTCGCCGCGTTGACTCTGGACGGCCAAAGCAACCCCAACGCGCATCAGGGCATCTCCGCCCACAACGCCCGTCGGCTGAACATCCATCATGTCACTGTCCGCAACCTCGTGAAGAGCGGATGGGGACCGCACGGCATCCTCTTCAACGGGGAGAACCCGACACGCGCGCGGGGTGTCACGGACAGCGTCATTGCCGACTGCCTCATGGAGAACATCGGCGTGGAGAGCGCCTGGGGCGCCGGGATTCGCCTGGCGTGGGGGTCTTCGCGCAACCGCGTCCTGCGCAACACCATCCGCGGCACCGGTCGCGGTGGCATACTGGCGAACGACGGCTCCACCGACCTTGCGATCCAAGGCAACCACGTCAGCGGCTCCGGGGGCGAAGGACTGGGCATCGAGGTCTGCGGCGGCTGCGACCGCGCGGTGCTTGAGGACAATCGCATTGACCACTGGCTGAGCGTCGGCGGCTGCGACCTTTGTGCCGTGCGGCGCAACGTCGTCAGCGACAAATCAGGCGTCTGTAAGTTCTGCGGGATTGAACTCATCGGGAGTTCTTGCGTCGTCACCGACAACGTGGTGGACGACGGGCAGTGGATAGGAATTTCCGTCTCCGGCAACGTCGTAAAGAACTACGTCTTCTACGGGCATAACACCATCCGCCAATGCATCCAGTGGGGGGCGCAACTTCAGGGGGAGGAGAAGGGCATCGCCTGCCACTACTTTTATCGCTGCCACTTTGTGGGCACAACGGTCGGGCGCGGCAAGCCAATGTTTCCCGGCGACGAGGGGCACGGCTTTCGCGTCAACAGCAACGCCCGGCACCTCGTTCTGGAAGAGTGCGAGGTGCGGGACAACGGGCGGCTGGGGCTTCAGTTGTTCAATGGGCAGGTTGACCATCTCTCGTTCCTTCGGTGCGCCGTCAAGAACAACAAGGACGCCGCCGCGACGGACATTCACGACTACACGGCGTTGGAATGGACTAACTGCGCAGTAGAAGGCAATGGCAGCAACAAACTGCCGCCAGCCAAGCCGTTTCCGCAGCCGCCGCCCGTGGCTTCCTTTGACGCTCCTGCCAAAGCGCATGCGGGTGAACCTGTGACGTTTTGCAGCACCTCGCGAGCGGCGCAGGGAGACATCAAAGCGGTGCTCTGGGACTTCAACGACGGCGCTCCCAGCACCGAAGCGCAGACAACGCACATCTTCCATCGCCCCGGCAATTACCGTGTGACTCTGGTGGTGTGGGACGCAGCGGGACGGGGAGCGCGAACAGAGCGATGGGTGCGGGTGGGGGACAAGGGATGAACGAGGTCAGTCATGACGATGGTCGTGACACCACGCCACATGAAAATCGGGTTTCGGGTTTCCCGTCTTCCGTGTGTTGGTTCAGCGGGAACTGGAATTCTTGCCGGTTGGCGTTAGGGCCTGTAAAAGAATAAGTTGGGCAATCTTATGGAACCCAAGGGCGCTTCGCTTCCTTGGGTTCCACAAG
>JANLFZ010000272.1 GCA_024653385.1 Thermoguttaceae bacterium
TGCAGCCGGCGCCGATGCGCCGGCTGCACCGAGGACGAACGCGACGGCAACGAGCGCGGACATGCGAGACTCCTTTTGGACGACAACCGGTGGCGCCACGGCGCCCACCAGGGGCTTCTGATTCCAGACTCGCCCAGCCTAGCCCGTCGGTCCCCGGCGGTCAACTCCACCACGACGCCGTGCGGCACCTTGACCGGCTTCGAGAGGGGGGCTACCATTCAGGTTGAGTTTCTCCGTCCATCACGAGTGATGCACTGATGTCTTTGGCAACCAACCGACGCGACGCGTTCCCCGGCAGCCTGGTCGACGAAGCCGACGACGTGGAGGCGCCACTGGCCGGCGGCGTGGATCTGTCGCGGATCGAGCGGGCCATTCGCGAGGTCCTTTGCGCGGTGGGGGAAGACCCCGACCGCGAGGGCCTGCGCGAGACGCCCCGGCGCGTGGCGCGCATGTACGCCGAGTTGTTCAGCGGACTGCGCGAAGACCCGCGTACCCACCTCCGCAAGTTCTTCACCGAGAAGTACGACGAGATCGTGCTGGTGCGCGACATCAGCTTCGAGAGCGTTTGCGAGCACCACCTCATGCCCTTTATGGGCAAGGCGCACCTCGGGTACTTGCCCAACGGCCGAGTGGTCGGGCTGAGCAAGCTGGCGCGGGTGGTCGAGGGCGTGGCCCGGCGTCCCCAGGTGCAGGAACGCATGACCGAGACCATCGCGGACCTCGTCATGGAAGAACTCCAGCCCAAGGGCGTGGCGGTCGTGGTCGAGGCGGTCCACACCTGCATGACGGTTCGCGGGGTGCGCAAACCGGGATCGGTGTGCGTCACGTCGGCGATGAAGGGGGCGTTCCGCAACAATCCCTCGACGCGCGCGGAAATCATGACCCTGATCTACGGCGATCGCCGCTGACACGACGGCTCTTTCCCGCTCCGCACAAGGCCGATCGAGGCTTCACGTGCCTCCGGCGGAGCGAGAGGAGCACGTTCCGGCCTCGTTTCCGGACAGCCGACAGGTATGGCACGATTGGACCAGCAGCGCGAACGGATCCAGGACGACCTGCGCGGGTTGGTGACCGGCGAGGTCCGCTGCGACGACGTGTTCGTTCGGCTTTTCGCCAGCGACGCCAGCGTCTACGAGATCGCGCCGCTAGGCGTGGTCCGGCCGCGCTCGACGGACGACGTCGTGGCGTGCGTCCAGTACGCCGCCGAAAAACAGATCCCCCTGCACGCCCGGGGCGCCGGCACCGGCATGGCCGGCGAGTCGCTCGGGCCGGGCCTGGTGCTCGATTTCTCGCGCTACCTCTGCCGCATCAAGTACACCGGCGACGACTCCGTCCGCGTCCAGCCCGGACTGGTCCACGAACGGCTCAACCATCACCTGCGACGGCTGGGCCGGGTGTTCGGCCCCGACCCGGCCAACACCGAGGTCACGACCCTCGGCAGCGTGATCGCCGTCGACGGCGCCGGCAGCCATTGGCTCACGTACGGCTCCGCCCGGCAGCACGTCCTGTCGCTCCAGGTCGTGCTGGCCGACGGGCACGTGCTCACGGCCGGGCGCGAGCCGTTGGTCGATGGCGCAAGCGGCGATCCCGACCCGCGCAAACGCGATTTGATCAACCGCCTCGTGCGCCTGGTGCGCGATCATGCCGGCGTGATCCGCGACGGGCAGCCCAAGTCGGTGGTCAACCGCGGCGGCTACGGGCTGGCCGAGGTGCTCGACGACGGGCACTTCCACCTCGCGCGACTCCTCACCGGGTCCGAGGGGACCCTGGCGCTGGTGACCGAGGCGAGCCTGCGCACGCAGTGCCTGCCGCGCTACCGGGGCGTGAGCTTGCTGTTGTTCGACAGTCTCGACTGTGCGGCCCGGGCGGTGCCGGAGGTGCTGCCCCACCGGCCCTCGGCCTGCGATCTGATGGACCGCCGGCACCTCACCCTGGCCCGCGAGACCGAGGTCCGCTTCGATCTCTTGGTGCCCCGCGACATCGAGGCGGCCATGCTGGTCGAGATGGACGGCGATCGCCAGGTCGAAGTCCGCGAACGCATCCACGCGCTGGCGGACGACATCTGCCGGCGTCGCCGCATGGCCGTCGAAACACGGCAGGCCTTCGATCCCGCGGAGGTCGATCTCTTCTGGCGGTTGGCGCGTCGCATCACCCCGGCGCGATACCGGCTCAAGGGTCCGGCCCGCCCGGTGCCGGTGGTCGAGGACGTGGCCGTCCCGACGGAACTCCTTCCCGATTTCCTCGTGCGCATGCAGAACGTGCTGAAGCGCCACGAGGTCGTGGCGTCGCTTTTTTCGCATGCGGGCCAGGGGCAGTTGCACATCCAACCGTTTCTCAACCTGGGCGCGGCCGAGGACGTGGAGAAGATGCGTCGCCTGGCCGCCGAGCTGTACGAGGAGGTCTTCGCGGCGGGCGGGTCGATCGGCGCGGAGCGGGCTTCGGGGCTCAGCCGCACCCCGTTCTTGCGCCGCCAGTACGGCCCGTTGTACGAGGTCATGCGCCAGGTGAAGGCGATCTTCGATCCGCAGAACCTCTTGAATCCCGGCAAGGTGATCGGCGACGACGCCGACCTGCTCGTGCGAAACCTCCGTGCGCCGGTGCCGGTCGCCGGTCCGGCAGCCAGGCCCGCGCCCGACCCCGACGAACGACCGCCGCTGCGAAACCTCATCGAACTCCAGCTCAGTTGGGAACCCGCGCAGGTGGCCGACGTGGTCCGGTCGTGCAACGGCTGCGGCGATTGCCGGACCCAGGCCCCCGACACGCGCATGTGTCCGATGCTCCGCGTGGCGCCGTCGGAAGAGGCGTCGCCGCGCGCCAAGGCCAACCTGCTCCGCGGGGTGCTGACCGGGCAGTTGGAACTCGACAGCCTCACCACGCCCGAGTTCAAGGCCATCGCCGATCTGTGCTTCCACTGCCACATGTGCGCCTCGGAGTGCCCGGCGCGGGTCGATATCCCCAGGCTCATGGCCGAGAGCAAAGGCGCCTACGTGGCGGCCAAGGGGCTGCGGTTTTCCGACGCGATGCTCTTGCGCCTGGACCTGTTGGGTAAACTCGGCGGCATGTTTCCCACGCTGGTCAACTGGGCGCTTGGCAACCGGCAGATGCGGTGGTTGTTGGAAAAGACCTTGGGGATTGCCCAGGGCCGCAAGCTTCCGCGCGTGGCCGCGCGGAGTTTCGTCCGCCGCGCGGCCAGGCGGCGCCTGACGCGCCCCACGCGCCGCAGCGGACATAAGGTCGCGTACTTCGTCGACACCTACGCGAACTACCACGATCCGCAACTGGCCCAGGCCCTGGTCGCCGTCCTGGAGCATAACGGCGTGGCCGTGTACGTTCCTCCGGAGCAGAAGCAGGCGGGCATGGCGGCGATCTCGATCGGGGCCCTCGATTTCGCCCGGCGGTTGGCCCAGCACAACGTGGCCGTGCTCGCCGAGGCGGTGCGCCAGGGCTACCACGTGGTGGCCACCGAGCCGGCCGCCGCGCTGGCGCTCGTCCGCGAGTACCCCCACCTGCTCGACGACGACGATTGCCGCCTCGTCGCCGCCCACACCAGCGAGGCGTGCGCCTATCTCTGGAAAATGCACACCCAGGGCCGCCTCCAGCTCGACTTCCGGCCCATCAACGCCACGCTGGGCTACCACATGCCCTGCCGGCTCAAGGCCCTGGGGTGCGGCGCGCCGGGCGAACATTTGCTCCGCCTGATTCCCGGACTCTCGGTCAGCCGGATCGAAGAGGGCTGTTCGGGCATGGCGGGCATGTTCGGGCTGAAGCGCGAGAACTACCGCACGAGCCTGCGCATCGGCTGGGGGCTCATCACCCGGCTCCGCCACCCCGACCTCCAGGCCGGCGCCACCGAGTGCAGCACGTGCAAGATCCAGATGGAACAGGGAACCAACAAACCCACGATCCACCCCATCAAGTTGCTGGCGCTGGCCTACGGCCTCGTGCCCGAACTCGAGCTGGGGGGAACCGTTGCCGGGAAGGAGCGAATCGTCTCATGAAGGCCACGGTGCGGTTGTTCGCCATTGCCCGGCAGGCCGCGGCGCGCGATTGCGTCGAAGTGGACCTGCCCGACGGCGCGACCATTGCCGAACTGCGGCGCCGGCTCGCCGGCCAGTGCCCGGCCCTGGCGCCGCTCCTTCCGGCAATGTGTTTCGCCATCGACGCCCGGTACGCGGCCGACGCCCAGAGCGTTCCCGCGGGCGCCGACGTGGCGTGCATCCCGCCGGTCAGCGGAGGATAGCGTGATCGAACTGACGCACTTGCCCATCGACCTGGTGTCGGTGCTCCGGTCGGTCCAATCGCCGGAAGCCGGGGCCGTGGTGCTGTTTGTCGGCACCACCCGGGAGACGACCGACGGACGGCGCACCCGGTGGCTCGATTACGAGGCGTATCCCGCGATGGCCGAACGCATCCTGGCCGACCTGGAAGCGGAGGCCCGCCGCCGTTGGCCGCTGGCCGGCTGCGCGATCGTGCATCGGCTGGGCCGGGTCGAGGTCGGCGAGGCGAGCGTGGCGGTGGCCGTCAGTTCGGCCCACCGCGGGCCGGCCTTCGAGGCCGGCCAGTGGCTCATCGACCGGCTCAAGGAATCGGCGCCCATCTGGAAACAGGAACACTGGGCCGACGGGACCTGCCAGTGGGTCCACCCGGGACTCGACCTTCCGGGCACGCCGGCGGGAGAGACACCGCCATGAGCGCCGCGGGACCCCTGACCGACCGGTTCGGCCGCGTCCACACCGACTTGCGTGTGTCGGTGACCGACCGGTGCAACCTCCGCTGCTTCTATTGCATGCCGGCCTCGGGCGTCGAGTTCCGCCCGCACGCGGCCATCCTCACCTTCGAGGAGATCGCGCGCCTGGCGCGCGTGGCGGCCGGCCTGGGGATCCGCAAGCTCCGCCTGACCGGCGGCGAGCCCTTGGTGCGCAAGGGAATCTGCGACCTCGTGCGCATGCTGGCCCAAACGCCCGGCATCGACGACCTGGCCCTGACCACCAACGGCGTCCTGCTGCCCGAGTACGCCGGCGACCTCAAGGCCGCCGGGCTGCGTCGCCTGAACATCAGCCTCGATACCCTCGACCGCAAGCGGTTCGAGGAGATCAGCCATCGCGACGAACTCGATCGGGTGCTCGAGGGCATCGAGACGGCGCTGCGCGTCGGGTTCGAGCAAATCAAGCTCAACGCCGTGGCCGTGCGCGGACGCACCGAGGCCGATGCCGTCGCGCTGGTCCGCTACGCGCGCCAACGCAACCTGCCCCTGCGGTTCATCGAGGTCATGCCGCTGGACGGCGACGGACGATGGACCCGGGCGATGGTGCTTTCGGGACCGGAGATCCTCGAACTGCTTTCGCGCGAGCTGGGACCGCTGGAGCCGGTCGATTCGGCGGGGTCGCGGGCGCCGGCCACCGAGTACCGATTTCTCGACGGCGGGCCTCCCGTCGGCATCGTCAGCACGCTGAGCGCCCCCTTCTGCGATCGATGCGGCCGGCTGCGCCTGACCAGCGAAGGCAAACTGCGAAACTGCCTCTTTTCGCACGACGGCTGGGACGCGCGGGCTGTCCTGCGCGGCGGCGGCGCCGACGACGACCTCGCCCGGCTCTTCCGCGAGGCCGTTGCCGGCAAGAAAGAGCGCCACGGAACCGATACGGGACACGTCGCCCCCACCCAGCACGCGATGCATGAGATCGGTGGATAGGGGCCTGAAAAACCATGCCTGAATCCGTTTCCGACGCCGAACCCTGGTATCGCGAAGGACTGCGCTTCGAGTGTACCGGGTGCGGCGATTGCTGCACCGGCGCGCCCGGCTTCGTCTGGGTCGGTCGCGACGAGATCGCGGCCCTGGCCGCTGCGCTGGGCATGTCGATCGAGGATTTCGAGACGCACTACGTGCGCCGGACCGACCGGCGCAAGAGCCTGGTCGAACATTCCAACGGCGATTGCGTCTTTTTCGATGCCGCCACGCGAAAGTGCGCGGTGTACGACGCCCGGCCCCTCCAGTGCCGCACCTGGCCGTTCTGGCAATCGAACCTGCGCACGCGGAACATCTGGCGGGCGATCTCGCGGATCTGCCCCGGCTGCGACCGCGGCCGCCTCTATTCGAGCGACGAGATCCGCGCCCGGGCCGCGGTCGTCGACGTGTAAGCGATCGGGCGAGAATATCCTACCGATTCAGTTCGGCGGAGGCATGACGATTCGAGGAGACTCGCGATGAAATCGGCATGGGTGGTGGTTTTGGGGATCGCTCTGATGCCGGCCGGGACAGTGGCCTTTGGTGCAGCGCCGGCCCTTTCGGAGCACGCCGTGGCCGAGTTCGTGAGGTATGCCGGCCGGCTGGTCGGCGCCGAGCCCAAGGCCGCGCCCGGCGGGGTCGTGACCGTCCCCGGGACCGATGCCCGCTTCGTCATCGGCCGGGGCAGCCTGAGCGAGGCCCTGGCGGCCAAGGGCAAGCTCACCCTCCCGAACGACCTGGGCGACGAGGGGTTCGTCATCCAGTCGGTGGACGACGAGGCCGGGCGGTACGTGGTGATCGCCGGCGGCGGCCCCAAGGGCACGCTCTACGGCGTGTACCACTACCTCGAAAGGCTCTGCCACGTGGGGTTCTTCTGGGAGGGCGACCAGGTGCCGCGACTGGCCTCGTTGCCCACGGCGGGCATCCGGGTGATCGAGCGGCCCCGCTGGCCCATGCGCCAGTACCTGATGGACTGCGAGTACACGTCGTATTGGTGGGACTGGGACCAGTGGAAGGCCGAGGTCGATTGGGCGGCCCGGCACCGTTTCAACGTCCTCTCGTCGAACTTCGATTTCACGGCCACGTGGCGCGCGGTCTGGAAGCGTTTCGGGGTGGACGTGCCGCCCAGCAGCCTCAGCGGGCCGCCGTTCCATCCCTGGGCCGGGTGGCACAACTGGGCGATGCGCCCTCCCTATCCCGCCGCGTTCCAGGACGTCCAGGCCGACCTGGCCAAGCGCTTTACCGAGTACGGCCGGAGCCTGGGCATGCGCATGGCGCCGGACTTTCGCGGATTCATCGGGCAGGTGCCGCGGGAGTTCGCCCATGCCTATCGCGGCAAGGCCCGGTTTCTCGAGGTCGGCTGGGTCGGGTTCGATCCGCCCGGCGTGTTCTTGCATCCCGACGATCCGCTCTATGCCCAGGTGGCCAAGGCGTATGCCGAGGAGTACCTGAAACGGTTTGGAACGGACCATCTATGGGCTTCGCAGAGCTACTGCGAAATGCGGCCGGGGCGCGACGATCCGAGTCAGACCCTGGCGATCGAAATCGCCGTGGCCCGCAAGAACCTCGAGGCGATTCGCTCGGTCGATCCCCAGGCCGTGTTGTTCACGAACTCTTGGACGTTTCTGGATCGCCGGCGCGAGGACGTGCTGGCGTACCTGGCGGCCCTTCCGGCCGACGCCTTCCAGGTCTGGGAAATGCCCAGCGACCTCGAGCGCCGTCCAGCCATGTACACGCAGTACGAGTACTATGGCGGCAAGCCGTGGCTGGTGGGTTTTCTGTATGCTTACGGCGGCACGACCATGCTGCACGGCGACCTGGCCGATCTGGTGCGCCGGGCCAGAGAGGCCGCCACCGATCCCCGGGCAACGAACTGCCGCGGGCTGTGTCTCCAGCCCGAGGCGATCCGCCACAACCCGATCGTCTTCGACCTTCTGGCGCGTCTGGCCTGGGACCCGCTGGCGGTGGATCTTGCCGCCTTTGTGGACGACTACGCGGTGCGGCGGTACGGCGCGGCCGCCGCGCCGGGCATGGTGCGTTGCCATCGCGAGTTGGCCGCCAGCGTGTACGGATCGCCGGGCGTGGTCTGCCCGCTGTACATGCTCCGCATTACCGCCGAGCGGCTAGGCGGTCGAGAACCCTACGGCGTCGAGCAGGCCCGCCGCTTCTTGCCCCACTTGCAGGCGGCGTTGGAGATCGCCCTGGCCGAGTCGGACCGTGCCGCCAATAGCGCCCTGTACCAGCGCGACCTGATCGACATCGCCCGGCAGTTCCTCAGCGACCTGTTCAACCTGCGCATGGCGCGAATGGTCGCGGCGTACCGGTCGGGCGATCGCGAGGGGTTCCGGCGCGAGGCGGCATCCCTGCGGGCGATCCTCGACAGCCAGGAGCGGCTGCTTTCCGCAAGCGACGAGTTCTGCTTGTCCCCAATCCTCGCGCGGGCTCGGGCCTTGCCCCACGCGCCGGACGACATCGAGGAACGAATCCGCGATATCCTGACGGTGTGGGCGGGCAAGATCCTCGACTACGCGCACCGCGACTACTACGAGTTGGTGCGGTTCTACTACCGCAAGCGGATCGAGGCCTTTCTCGCCCACGCCGAGGCGAACCTGGCCGCGGGGCGCCCGATCGTCGACGACCGGCAGCTCGAGCCTGTCTACCGCGAGATCGAGCAGAAGTTCGTCAAGGCGCCGTTCGTCGTGGCCAAGGGGGATCGTTACGCGGGGACGCCGGTGCAGGCCGTACGCGAACTCGTTG
>JANLFZ010000273.1 GCA_024653385.1 Thermoguttaceae bacterium
TGGCCTTGCCCATCAAGGCCAAGAAGCAGTACCTGCATTTCGATTCGCCCTCCGCGCCCGGCAAGCTGGTGACCAAGGAGGCCCAGATCGCCGACGCCTTGCACATTCTGGACCTGTAAGCGCGGCGGGCTGGTTACGCGGGAGTTGACACCTCGAAGCCCCGGATCGACAATGGCGCCTGCGCCCGCGGGGGACTGTCCCCTCGGGGGCTTGCGTGCACGCGGCAACGCGGCCGGTCCGCGGTTTGGATCCTGTTCGAACGAAAGGGCTGACGATGACAATGGCAAGCAACATGGGTAACCGGGGCGGTTCGCGGCGGGACTTCCTCAAGACTTCCGGGGCGGCGCTGGCCGGCGCGGCCTTGGCCAGCACCATTTCGGCCCGGGCTTACGCCGCCGAACAAAACACGATCAAGGTCGCCCTGATCGGCTGCGGCGGACGCGGCACCGGCGCGGCGGCGAATGCCCTTTCGACCGCGGGTCCCACCCAACTGGTCGCCATGGCCGACGTCTTCTCGAACCGGATGGAGAGCAGCTACAAGGCGCTGAGCGGCCAGTTCGGCAAGAAGGTCGATGTGCCGCCGGACCGGCAGTTCCTCAGCTTCGACGGCTTCAAGAAGGCGATCGACTTGATCGCTCCCGGCGGCGTGGCCCTGCTGTGCACCCCGCCGGCCTTCCGGCCGATCCACCTCGAATACGCCGTGGCCAAGGGCTGCCACGTGTTCATGGAGAAGTCGTTCGCGGTCGATGCCCCCGGGATCCGCCGCGTGCTCAAGGCCGGGCAGGTCGCCACGCAGAAGAACCTCAAGGTGGCCGGCGGGCTGATGTCGCGCCACTACAAGCCGCTCGAAGAGGCGGTCGAGCAACTCCACAAGGGATTGATCGGCGAACGGATCACCTGCTGGGCCTACCGGGTCCACGGGCCGGTCGGGTTCCACGACTTCCGCAAGTCGGGCGAAAGCGAGCTGGCCCACCAGATCCGCAATTACTCCTGCTACACGTGGCTCAACGGGAGCTTCCTCCTGGACTGGCTGATCCACAACCTCGACGTTTGCTGCTGGTGCAAGGACGCCTGGCCGGTCTCGGCGCAAGGGCAGGGCGGGCGCCAGGTCCGCACCGACGCCGACCAACTGTTCGACCACTACGCCGTCGAGTACTCGTTCGCCGACGGCACCCGGCTGTTCGCCCAGGGCCGGCACCAGGCGAACACCTGGGGCTTCTTCGGCGACGTGATCCACGGGGCCACCGGCTGCGCCGTGCTCGGCGAAGGGGTGCAAAACCCCAAGATCTACAAGGGGCACCGACCCTCGCCCGAAAACGTCATCTGGGAGTACAAGGGTCCGCCGTGCAACCAGTACCAGGTCGAGCACGATTTGTTGTTCGACGCCATCCGCAACGACAAGCCGTACAACGAGACGGAACGCTGCGCCAAGGCGGCGATGGTCGGCATCCTGGGGCGGATGGCGGCCGAGTCGGGCCAGGAGATTACGTGGGACGCCGCGATGGCCTCGAACCTGGAACTGGCTCCGGGGCTTGATCAGATCGCCAGCCTGGACGCTCCCGCGCCGGTTCGGGCCGACGCCAGCGGACAATACCCCGTGGCCAAGCCCGGCTTCACGAAGGTGCTCTGAGCGGCCGGTCGAGTTGCCCCGCGCGCCGGCCCCGCCGCCGCGTCAGAGGAGGTGGATGAGGCGTTTGCGCGTGCGGTTGAAGGCCCGCTTGGGATCACCCGGAAGGGCCGGCGCCCGGCTCGCGCTGGCCGAGCGCCCGCGCACGCACCGCCGCACGAAGTCCAAGAGGGGGCCGGTGACCGGGCCCTTGAGAATCGCCCGCTCCCGCAGCCCTTCGTGCTCGTTCAGCAGGCTTTCGGCCCGACCCAACGCCCGAGCCGCCGAGCGGCGCTTATTCTGGTGGCAGAACACCAGGGCCTTGTTGAGGTGGCAGAAGACCGCGTCGGCAGCCAGTTCCGGCAGGGTGCGCTGAAGCCAGGGGAGTTCGAGGGCTTCCAGGGCGCGGTCGAACAGCGCCAGGGCCGAGCGGGCGTCCCCCTTGCGCCAGTGCAGGGTGCCCTGATTCATCAGGCACAACGCGCGGTCGCCGAGGACGGTGCCGCGGGCGCTGGTGGCGGCGACTTCGTCCCAGAGGCTCATGGCGCGATCGAACAGTTCGGCCGCTTGGGAGATCTGGCCGCGGTTGGCGGCCGACACCGCGCGGTTCGTATAGCAAGCCGCCAGGTCCGAGACGAACTCGCGTCGCCCTTCGTGGTGGACCAGGCGCTGGCAGACCGGAATGGCCCGGTCGAGCAGCACCAGGGCCTCGAGGTCGTCGCCCAGCGTGCGCAGGGCGATGGCCTTGTTCAGGCAGCCGAGGGCCAGTTCGTTGGCCCATTCGCCGCGCCCGGTCTTCAGGACGAGGCACTCCATGGCCGACAGGGCTTCCTCGTACGCGCCCAGCGCGGCGATTTCGCCGTGGAGGTCGCCGGTGACCACGGCGCGGTTCATGGCCGTGACGGCCCGCTCGCGAAGCGTCGCGTCGGGATCCAGGGTGCGGAGGAAAGCGCCGGCCGCGTCGTAGGCCTCCAAGGCGAGCCGGTCGTCGGCCAAGAGGTGCAGGGCATTGCCGCGGTTGACCGAGCACCGGGCCTGCTCGACGGCTCGGCCCTCCCGCGGGCCGTCTCCGCCCAGCCGCGCATAAAGCCGCATCGCCCGGTCGTACAACCCAAGCGCCTCCTTGAGGTGCTGCACGGGGCTGGCCGAGAACCATCCCTGGCGGTCCTCGGGGGTCCCTTGAAGGACCATGGCCACGGCCTTGCCTCGCAGCGCGTTGGCCAGTTCGTCGGCGCGATCGGCCCGATGTTCGTGTTCGACGCAGTGCTCGAGAATCGCCGTCACGCGGTCGAACCACTGAACGGCCAGGCCGTAGTCGCCCTTTTTGGCCAGCGTCACCGCCATGCCCGCGTAACAGCCGGCCAGGATGTCCTCGACCGCGTCGGCCTTGGCTTGGGCCGGCCGGCGTTCGCACAGGGCGATCGCGCGGCCGTACGCCTCGAGGGCCGCGAGGTGCTTGCCGGCCTGGGCGAGGATTTCGGCCTTGCTGGCCAGACACCGGGCGAGGCTCGGTTGGCACGGCGGCGCGCCGGGCCGTTCGGCCAGGTCGTCGTAGATCGAGATGGCGCGGTCGAGCAGGACGAGGGCCCCGGCCGTGTCGCCGGCGCTCTGGTGGACGAGCGATTTCTCGCGGCACAGGTCGGCTAGCTCGGCCTCGAGATCGCTGCGGCCTTGGGCCACCAGGCCCGAGTACCCGTCGTACGCCTCGTCGTACCCGATGAGGTCTTCGATCGCTCGGATCCGCTGCGACGTGGGTCTTCGCTCGGCGGGCGGGGCGGGCGCGGGGGCCTCGCGACCCGCATGGCGAGCCGCCTTGGCCTGCCACACCGCCGGCTCGCTCCAGGCCACGCTTCGACGAGCGCTCGAGGCGGCCCCCGACAGCGACGCCGCCGACACGACCGGCTGGTGGCGCGGATACGAACGCCCCATCGTCTCCTGGTACAGGGCGATGGCCGCCGACGCGGCCTCGGGCAGGGAGGCCCATCGATCCGCCGGATTCCGTCGGAAGCAGCGGCGCAGGATCGCGACCAGGCCATCGGGCGGCTCGACGCGGAACACCTCGCCCCCCGCGGCCGCCACCTGCAAGCACCGCTCCAACCTGGCCGGCACATCGAGTCCCCACTCCCAGGTCCGCTTGCCCAGCAGCATTTGAAACACGGTGATTGCCCAGCCCCAGACATCGGCTCGCGGACTGACCGGCTCGCCCGCGGCTTGCTCGGGGGAACAATACGCGGGAGTTCCCACGCCGGTGCGCTTGCGGGGCGACGGGCCGTGCTGGCCTTCCGCCGCCTGGTCGCCGGCAGCGACCGCCACGAAGGCCTGGGCCAGCCCGAAGTCGGTCATCTTGGCCAGGCGCGAGTCGTCGCGGAGCAGATCATCGCGCATCAGGACGTTGGCCGGCTTGACGTCCTGGTGAATCAACCCCTTGCGGTGCGCGACATCGAGCCCCCAGGCCATCTGGATGGCCACATCGAGAATGCCTTCCAGCGTGGCGATCCGGCCCTCGCGGATCCACTGTTCCAACGAACCCCCTTCGACGTACTCGGCGAAGATGACGACCTGGTCCTGCACGGAACGGAAGAACCGGCAGGCCGTCAGATGGGGGTGCTCGGGCAAGTCGATCCAGTTGCGCAGCTCGCGCAGGAAAAGTTGCCGGCGCACCGGATCGCGCACCAGGCGCGGCAGGATGCGCTTGACGGCGAAGCGCTCGTTCGTCGAGCGGCTGCGCACCAGGTACACGTCGGCCATCCCGCCCGCGCCGAGTTGCTGGACCAGCACGTAATCGTCCAGGAGGACCATGCCGGGCTCCCACGGGGGCGGCACGACCGGGGCCGCCTCGTCGCGCGGGCGCGCCGCGGGCGGGGCGTGGGAACCGCTCTCGCTGAGCGGTTCCGCGGCGCTGGGGCTGCCCCCCGTGTCCGACACGTCCGGAACCGTCACCACGGCTCGGCAATTCGGGCAGCGGAACTGCCGCCGGCTATACTCCGGCTTGACCCGCAGCTTCGTCCGGCAATGGGAACAGTGGAAGAAGATCATGGTCCCCGCCTCGCGACCCCTTTGGCATTCTACGGAACCTCGGCGGGAAACGCGAGACCGGGGGATTGTGCCGCGAGCCGGCCGGACCGTAGAATCGGGCCCAGGTGGCGCCAACGCACATCGCATCGGCCGGGAGGAGATCGTATGGGCGGTCCCATGGTGAATCGGCGGGAATTCGGGGGGCTTTCGACGCTGGGGCTGGCCGGCGGACTTCTAGGCTTCGGCGCGGCCGCGGGGGCCGCGACCAACCCGACCGCGCCGTGGGACCCCGAGCGGCCCTTGACCCGCCTCGGCCGGCCCTTGCGCGTGCAGCCCGTCTTCATGTACACCACCTACCAGCGCCGTGAAAAGACGTCGTGGAAATCGTGGAGCGGCGTCAACACGCCCGAGGCGGCCGCCGACGAGGCCGGACGCATCACCACGGAACTGGCGGCCCTGGCCACCCGCCTCGATTTCCCCGCCGAAATCCTGCCCCTGGCCACGATCACGTCGGTCGAGGACGCGCAGAAAGTCCACCAGACCGACTACGACGTGGTGCTGGTCTATCCGGCCACGGGCAGCGGGACCGTGCTCCAGGCGTGTTTCCCCCCGAAGCCCGACAAGGATGCGATCGTCTTCGTGCGGCATCGCTCCGGGCCGATCTATTACTGGTACGAGGCCCTCAGCACGCGGTTCCTCAAGAAGGGCACGCCGCAGGAGCGTTCGGGCAACTCGGCGGCGAACCACGGGGGCGTCACGGTCGACGACGCCGTGGTCGACGACTACGCCGAGGTGGCCTGGCGCTTGCGCGCCCTGTTTGGCCTGAAGAACTTCATCGGCCAGCGGATCATCGCCCTCGGCGGACCTGGCGGCAAGTACGACGGCGAGGCCCCCACCGTCGCGCGCGAGCGATACCGCCTCCAGATCCTCGATGTAAGCTACGACGAGCTGGCCAAGTCGCTGGCGGCCGCGCGGGCCGATCGCGCCCGGGTCGACCAGGCCAACCAGTGGACCGATCGCTACCTGGCGCTGCCCGGCACCACGCTGGCCACGCCAAGGCACTTCGTGGCCAACGCATTTCTGCTCTACGGCGTGTTCAAGGAGTGGATGCAGCGACTCGAGGCTCCGGCCCTGACGGTCAACGGGTGCATGGGGCGAATCCTCCCCGTGGCCGAGACCACGCCCTGCATGACGCTCAGTTGGCTCAACGACGAGGGCCTGTTGGGCTTCTGCGAGTCGGATTTCGTGATCATTCCGGCGGGCATCCTGCTGCGGTTCATCGCGGGGCGGCCGGTGTTCTTGCACAACTCGACCTTCCCGCACCAGCGCATGGTCACCTGCGCCCATTGCTCCGCCCCGCGCCGCATGGACGGGTCGAAATACGAGCCGGTGCGCGTGATGACCCACTACGAGTCGGACTTCGGGGCCGCGCCCAAGGTCGACATGGCGATCGGCCAGGCCGTGACGTTTATCGATCCCGAGTACAGCACGGCCCGCTGGCTGGGCTTCAAGGGCACGATCCGCGCCAATCCGTGCCACGAGATCTGCCGCACCCAGCAGGATGTCGAGATCGAGGGCGACTGGCGTCGTCTGCTGCCCGAGGCCCGCGACTCGCACTGGATGATGGCCTACGGCGACTGGCTCAAGGAAGTCGGTTATGCCGCCCGGAAGATCGGGATCCAATGGGAACCACTGTCGTGAGGGCACCATCCCCGAGGAGGTCGGTATGCGGTCTGGCGGCACCATGGATCGACGGGCGTTTCTCGGTGCGGGCGCGGCCGCGGCGGCGCTGGGGGGCTGGCAGGTGCTGGCCGGCCAACCGCGCAAGCCCACCCAATTCCAGATCGCCTGCATGACGCTTCCCTACGCGCGGTTTCCTTTGACCCGGGCCTTGGAAGGAATCCGGCGGGCCGGTTACCGCTATGTGGCCTGGGGAACGACGCACGACGAAGGGGGCCAGCCCGTGCCGGTGATGCCCCCAGAGGCCCCGCCCGAAACCGCCCGCGCCCTGGCCACTCGCTGCCGCGATCTCGGCCTGGAGCCGCTCTTGATGTTCTCGATGATCTACCCCGAGGACCCCAAAGCCATCCAGGTCCTCACCGCGCGGATCCGGCAGGCCGCGGCCGCCGGAATTCCCCAGATACTCACCTTCGGGCACACCGAGGGCGGCAACCAGAAGCTCTGGGTCGAACGGTTCCGACGGCTGGCTCCCATCGCCCGCGACCACCGCGTCATGATCGTCATCAAGCAGCACGGCGGGTCGACGGGCACGGGCGAGGCCTGCGCCCGGATCGTGCGCGAGGTCAACGACCCGGCGATCATGGTCAACTACGACGCGGGCAACGTGATGGACTATCTGAACCTGGACCCCATTGCCGACATCCAGAAATGCGCGGCCGAGGTGCGGAGTTTTTGCATCAAGGACCACCGCAACTGGCCCAAGGACGAGGATTGCGGGCCGGGCTTCGGCGAGATCGACCACTACCGGCTCCTGCACCCGGTGGCGTGGACGGGTCTGTCGATGCCGTTATGCTGCGAGAACATCTTTGCCCCGCTGGTGAAACGGCCGGCGACGGCCGAAGGGGTCGATGCCCTGGCCCGCCGCGCCCGAGAGTTCCTCGAAACCGTGATTGCTGGCTTGCTGGCCTGACCGGACGGGTCATCCGGCAACCGGTTCTGCCCAACCGACTGACGTGCGGGTTGAGACCGCACCCCACCTCATCATGGACTGCGCGTCCACCGATAGAGGGGACTCTATCGCCAGGGTTGCAAACTTGACGCGGTTTGCCTGGTCAAACTATACTAAACTCTTGTCGCAGAACCGACTTTGTTGACCGGGGCCACGCGCCCGGCCTTCCGCAAGAGAGAACGCCGCCGATGAATGGGTCGAGCCGCTGGGGGACTTGGTGTGCGGGTTTGGCCATCCTTCTGGTGATGGCTGTCCAGGTGGGCGTTGCGCAGGAGGGGAAGCCGGCCGCGTCGTCCGAACCGGCCAAGAGCGCTGAGGCAAAGCCGGCCCAACCGGCCAAGAGCCCGGAGGCAAAGCCGGCCGAACCGGCCCCCGAGGCGAAAGCGCCCGCCAAGCCGGCGCCCGCTCCGGCCGAGGCCAAGCCGGCCGCTCCCACGACTCCCGCGCCCAAGGAACTCGCGCGCCCGCCGCGAAAGCTGGCCCCAGGCGTGATGATCACCATTCCCCCGGCAACGGAAGCGGCCGAGACGGTGACTCGCCAGGACGTGGTGGAGTTGCTGGCGGTCGACGAGAAGTTCCAATGGGCCAAAGACGTCGCCTTCCGACGCGACATCTTCGGTCTGGAGTTCCGCTTCAAGCCGGTGCGCATGGTGTACGTCGATCTTCCGCAGCCCAGCGGGTTGATGCAGCGGAAGCTGATCTGGTACTTGGTGTACAACGTCACGAATCCCGGCAAGATCCTCCACCCGAGCAAGGCAAACGACGGCACGTTCGAGGTTCAAGAGGTCGATCAACCCGTGCGGTTCGTGCCCGAGTTCGTGCTCGAGGCCACGAAACTCGAGAAGCGCTATCCCGACCGCGTCATTCCCTTGGCCCTGCGGCAGATTGCCCAGCGGGAAGATCCCAATCAGACCTTCCACAGCACGGTGGACATGGTGCGCGATCTGAAGCCGGGCGAAACGGCCTGGGGCATCGCCACGTGGGAGGACGTGGATCCGCGCACCGACCAGTTCGCCATCTATGTGTACGGCTTGACCAATGCCTACCGGTGGACCAATACGGCGAAGCTGCAACCGAACGACCACCTGGGCAAAGGCCGGGTGCTTTACCGCAAGGCCCTGCAACTGAACTTCTGGCGCCCGGGCGACGAGTTCGACCGGA
>JANLFZ010000274.1 GCA_024653385.1 Thermoguttaceae bacterium
TCCCCCCCAAGATGATCGACGACGGGTTCAAGCTCCTGGCCGAGCGGTTCAACCCCATTCTCGACGTGTTCGCCGAATGCGGGGTGAAGTTCGCCCTCGAGGTGCATCCCACCGAAATCGCCTTCGACATCTACACGGCCGAGCGGGCCCTACAGGCCCTCGATTACCGGCCGGAGTTCGGTTTCAACTTCGATCCCAGCCACCTCATCTGGCAGGGGATGAACCCGGCGCTGTTCATCCGGAAGTTCCCCGATCGCATCTACCACGTCCACATGAAGGACGCGATCGTCCGGCTCGATGGCCAAAGCGGCATCCTGGCCAGCCATTTGAACTTCGGCGATCCCCGCCGAGGCTGGGACTTCCGCTCGCTGGGCCGCGGCGGGGTGAACTTCGAGGAGATCATTCGCGCCCTGAACGACGTGGGCTACCAGGGACCTCTCTCGGTCGAGTGGGAAGACAGCGGCATGGACCGCGAGCACGGTGCCAAGGAGGCGCTCCAGTACGTGCGCAAGCTCGATTTCGAGCCCAGCAAGGTGGCCTTCGACGCCGCGTTCGACAAGGCCGAACAGACCAAGGCCTGACGCCCGATCGCGGCTCGCAACCCGACCCAAGCGGGGTTCGGTCCGGTATGACCGACGCGTTTCGAGCTGCGCGCTTGCGCCTCGGGCAACGAGGGATCGATGCGGGCCGCGGCGGACTGTCATCCACGCCGCAGCCGCGTTCGGCTTTCCGGCATTCCGCGATGGTCGCTCTTGACGCAACCGGCACGGGCGGCTAATGTTCGGCCCCCAAGGCGGTGACTTCCCCAGGTCCACTGGGCGCTTGGGGGCCGCCGGTTGATTCAAAGAACCCCGATCATGGATGGCCGCGCCGTGTCGAATGCGTCCGATTCGTCGAATACTCAAGGCGTTCCGCTGTTGGACCTCAAACGTCAGCTTGGACCACTTCGGGCCGAGATCGCGGCGGCTCTGGCCCGAGTGTGCGACTCGGCAGCCTTCTGCCTTGGGCCGGAGGTTCAAGAACTCGAACGGAATCTCGCGGCCTACTGCCAGGTGAAGCACGCGATCGGGTGTGCGTCGGGCAGCGACGCGCTGCTACTTGCGCTCATGGCTTTGGACCTTGGGCCCGGCGACGAAGTGATTCTGCCGAGTTTCACCTTCTTTGCCACGGCCAGCGCCGTCACTCGGCTTGGGGCTCGGCCGGTCTTCGCCGACATCGATCCCGTGACCTTCAACGTGGATCCCGGCGAAATCGAGCGGCTGATCGGCCCGGCCACCCGGGCGATCCTGCCCGTCCACCTCTTCGGCCAATGTGCCGACATGGACGCGATCCTTCGAATCGCCCGCGATGCCCATGTGCCGGTGATCGAGGACGCCGCCCAGGCCATCGGGGCCGAGTACGACGGCCACCGCGCCGGCTCGATGGGCGAGGTGGGGTGTCTCAGTTTCTACCCGACCAAGAACCTCGGCGGGGCCGGCGATGGCGGGATGCTCACCACGAACGACGATCGCCTGGCCGAAAAGCTACGCCTGTTGAGGGTCCACGGCATGCACCCCAGATACTACCACAAGATGGTGGGCATCAACAGTCGACTGGATAGCTTCCAGGCAGCCGTTTTGAACGTCAAGTTCCCTTATCTCGACCAGTGGACCGCACTGCGCGAAGCGAACGCCCGGCGATATTCAGAGATGTTCGTGGCGGCCGGGTTGGAACGCACCGTGGGGCTGCCGGCCGTCGGCCCGTGGCGAAGGCATGTGTGGAACCAATACGTGATCCGCGTCCCCGACGGGCGACGCGACGCGTTGCGCCAGTTCCTGGCAGAGGCGCACATCGGAAGCGAGGTGTACTATCCCTTGGGATTGCACGCCCAAGAGTGCTTCCGCTACCTAGGCTATGACGAGGGCGATCTGCCCGAGACCGACTTGGCGGCCAAGGAAGTACTGGCCCTACCGATCTTCCCGGAACTGACCGCCGACGAGCAGTCGTTGGTGGTTCGTCGAATCGCGGAGTTTTTTCAGCGCGCCTCGCGGGGGCATCGCTTGGCAGGGCCGAAATACCTGAAGCACCCCCTCGCCCGGCAAAACCTAAGGCGTCCCCAGCCTTAGTGCCCCTTCCCGACCTTCTTCTTCTCGCTGAACTGCTCCTGACGCGGCCGGTCGCGGCGCTTCGAAGGGTTGAGCGTCACCATCAGGCCGAGAAGGGCCCCGAAGAGGACCACGAAGTAGGGCACCGCGAACGAGGGTGCCGAGCCGCCTTCCGCGGCTTGGCCGGCTTGGCCCGCCTGCTGCGCCCACGCGATGCCGGGGATCGCCCATATGGCCAACACGGTGAGCCGGAAGGCGCATTTCCGCCCTAACATTCCAAGACGGTGCATGGTTCGCCCTTGTCGCTTTCGCCTCGAATACCTCAGTCGCTAAAGCACGCGTAACAACAGGGGGCGGGGCCAAGCCCCACTACCTTAACCATTCATTGTAGTTCAACGTCGATCGAAAAGGAAAGGGGGCCGATACGGGGTTGGCGGGGTTGGCCCCCCGAGGCGGGCGCTCAAGATGCGGCCTTGCATCAGGGCAGGGTCGTGACCTTCGGGCGCTGGTCACGGAGTGGACTTGACCAGGGATCGCACCCAGTCCGACAGCGCTGCTTCCAACGGCGGCTCGACCGGCAAGCGGTAATCGAGCGCGTAGTCGTAACCGGCGCGGTCGTAGGTCGTCGTGAAGGCCTGTTGGAGGTCCAACGGCACGTCTGGGTCGTCGTTGGCCAACGGTACCGGGATCGTTGGCAGCCGATCACGCAGCGTCCAGCGATAGACCTCGACCTGCGGCAACTCTTCCTTGCGGCAGACGAAGGCATAGAAGTCGGCCGGCTCCAAGGGCTCCCGGGTGGGCAGTCGCCGCCCGCCCCGCAGGAGATCGAGTTCCACGAGATTGGCCGGCGTCAAGAGGACCTTGGCTCGCTTGGCCAGGTACTTGCTGCGGCCCTTGCCCGCCTCCTTGTTCCAGGGCGACAAGAGTTCGAGGACCGTGACCACCTCCTGGGATTCCCGGCTGCGGATGGTCAGGAACGTCTGGCGATATCGCCGCGGCAGAGGAACCGTGTGGATGGCCGGCATCATCGTGGCCGTGGTTCCCTCGAGATTGCCCGAACCGGCTGGCGGCCCCTGGTCGCCGCGGAGCACCGACAGGTCCGGCTCGATCGCCCGATCCGGTGACTTCTCGCCGTACGCGAGATAGACATGCTGTTGGACCTTGACGATGTACCGCGGCCGGACCCGCGGCGTCAGCATCTCGCGGATTACGGTGAGGAATGTCGTGTGGAAATCCTGCCAGCTTTGTCCCTCGATGAAAGGGTCCATTCCGGGAAACGGGCTTGGCATCGGACGGTCTCCGCGAAAACGGCAGCCCGAGACACTGGCATTCTATTCTGCCGCGCGACTCGGGTAAAGCGAGCAGGCGGCTTTCAATGGACCCGGCCGGCCGCCACCGGGGCCGGCGACTTCGACTTGTCTTCCAGCTCCTTCCGATGGTTGCCGTAGCCCACGGTCACAAGCGATGCCACCAGCACGGCCAGCCCCAAGGCGACCCGGACCCGCGTGCGGTCGCTGGTGCCCTTCCACTCGTGAAGCAGAATCCCCCAGGTCGTGCTGAAGAGGATGATGCTCGCCATGTGCAGCGACCAGCTCGAGAAGTCATAGGGCCCCATCTGGGTCGTGCCCATGCCGTAGAACATGAACTGAAGGTACCAGGTCGTCCCCGCGATGGCCGAGAAGAAGTAGTTGTTGAGCAACGGGGTCTGGGGGTCGATGTAATCGCGGCCCGAGTGGTTCTTGATGTTCAAGAGCACGCACCAGAGGAAGTTCGCGGTGAACCCGCCGGCGAGGATCACGATGAACACGGGCGTGTTCTGCCAGAGGTTGGCGAACTCCCGGGTGGCGCCGTGCTCGAGGTTGGCGGCCCGCGCGAGTTCGGCGATCGGTTTGCCCGCCGCAATGCCGTACGACATGCCCGCGCTCATGATGCCGGAGAACGTCGCCACGAGGATCCCTTTGACGAAGTCGAACTCCTCGATGGCTTTTTTCTTTTCGGCCTCTGGCATTTCCCGTTCCTTGGACATGCCGGCCATGCCCGTCACGAAGATCCCCGCCAGGCATACCGCGACGCCCACGAGGATGATCTGCCCGCCGGTGGAGGCGATGATCTCGGGCATCTGCCCAGCGAACAACGGCGGCATGAGGGTGCCGAAGGCGGCGCAGTAGCCCAGCGCGACGGCCATGCCCAACGAGACGCCCAGGTAGCGCATGGTCAGCCCGAAGGTCAGCCCGCCCACGCCCCACATCAGCCCGAAGCCGTAACTTCTGGCGAGGCTCGACCACGGGGCGGCGCGGAGCACGTCGAACACGTTGGGGCAGGTCAACAGGGCCAGCACCCAGGGGGCGATGATCCAACTGAAAAACCCGCCGGCCAGCCAGTAGCTCTCCCAGGACCACTTCTTCACCTTGCGGTAGGGAATGTAAAAACTACCGGCGGCCAATCCGCCGATCATGTGCAAGACGACGCCAAGAAAGGGGTTCGGTTCCATGGGCAAGAGAAGTCCCCGCAGTCGATCGAGCCTCAATCGCAAATCGCCAAAATGGGCATCCTAATCGGGCGGCGGCGCCCGTGCAAGCTTCGCGGTGGTAGCACCTCGGCGGCGAAGCCCACAATCATGCCACGTTTCAAGGTCCTAGGGAGGCAATGATGAACGACCGACACATTCGGCTGCAACTCGATGTTTCGATACCGGACGAATCCCTGGCGATCATCGCCGAGGCGTTCAAACGCGCGGTGTGCCAGGCTTTCGAGGGGTGTGCCAACCCACGGCTTTCCCTGCCGAGACGGCACGCGCACTACTCACAGCAACCACCCATGGATGCTGGGCTGGACGAAGAGGACCGCTTGCTGATCGATACGAAGCAGGCAGCGCAGCTCCTCCACGTTTCCACCCGCACCCTCTTCAAAATGTACAAACAGAAGTTGATGCCGGAGCCGATCCGTCTGGGAGGAAGGTTCGTGCGATGGAGTCTTGAGGAACTGCGCGAGTGGGTGAAACACGGGTGTCCGCCGCGGCGGGAGTGGCAATTTCCGCCCGCACCGTGGCTACACGACGCGGCCCAGTCGCGGGTAACCATGCACGGGGAGTGTCCCCTTCGGACGTGAAGGGGACAGATGCGCCGCCAACGCGGGCTTTCCACGCCGGCCGGCAGAGCGTAGATTGGGAACGGCCAAGGCCTCCCCACTGAGGAGATTTCCATGCCCGCGACACGCCCGACCCGTCTTTGCCTCTTCCTGCTCCCGCTGCTCGTGGCGGTGCCGGCCTGCGTCGAGCTGACCGGGCAGCGGATCACCTGGTCCTACGATGCCGCCACCGACGAACTCCAGATCCTGCTCTTCTACGACGGCATCCACGACTCGGGCAACGACTCCAACGGCAAGGGCCGCGAACAGATTCCCGAGTTCGTGGCCAAACGGAATGTCATGCTCTTGGATTGGGTCGGGCACGTGCAATGGGACGCAATCCGCGCCAAAGCCGATGATCCCAGCGCTACGTCCCTCGATCGCGACTGGGCCCGGCTGGCCCTGAACATTCAGGTCGAGGTCGTCGGTCGGTACCGCGAGCCCGACGGCCGCGTCGGCGCCCTCCAGCGACTGACGATCCCCAAGGCCCGCGCGTTCGTCGACGAGTTGAACCGCCTCATCGACCGCACCATCCTCGAGGGGCCGCCTGGCGTCCTTGCGCGCATGCAGGCCCGCATGGTTGCCGCCGCCAAGGCGGGGCACGCATGGGTGGCCCTGGAAGGCAACGCGATCCGCGTCGCCGTGCCGGTCGACTCCGACGAGTGGACCGTGGCGAAGGCCCAAGCCCTGCGGGAACTCGGCCAGTCGGTTGCACGGATGCTCGGCGAGCAGGCACAACCCGACGAGAAAAAGACGTTCGACGACGGTCTGCGGGCACTCACCGCGGCGCCGATCTCGTACCTCGAAGAGGAAGGGCGCGTCGAGTTCGTCGTTGGCCGGCGCAAGACCCCGAGCACGCTCCGACTGACGATCCGCCACGAGTACGAGCCGAGCCTCGAGCCGGTGGTGGCCCAGGCCGTGAAGACCGATCTCGACGCGGCTCTGGCCGACGCGATGCTGAGCAGGCCGAACGACGCGCCCGCGGCGATCCGCGCCGTGCTCGCCTGGGGACCGCCCGAGGAGCCGATCCGCGCCCTGGTGGCCGCCGCCGAACGCGGCGACGCCGGGCGCAGGGCTGCCGCCCTCAAACAACTCGCGGCCCGGGCCGAAGCGTGGAATCGCGCCGGGCGTTTGCCCACGGCGCCGATCGAGTTCGCCGTGTCCGCGAAGACGCTCGACGCCTGGAAGCGCTGGTACGGCCGGATGCGCCAGTATCCGCTGTTCTTGGAAGACCGGCCCGCTGCCACGCAGAAGCCGAAGGGCTGACCACGCCACTGTTGTTTCCACACGGAGCACACCATGACACTTGCTCGCGTACTCGTTTCCGGCCTTACCCTTGCCCTCTCGTGGGCTGCCGCCACCGCCGCCGAGCCGCTCGTGTACGAGCGGTTCGAGAACTCGACCGTGGGAAAGATCGCCGGCGGGGTGAGTTTCACCAACGACGTGGTGGGCCACGGCGGCCTGGTCGTGCCGAACCAGGCGGCGGCCGTGTTCGACGGCAAGCCCGGCACGTGCGTCCATCACGGCCCCGACGTGAAAATCACCGCGCCCGACTTCACGGTCGAGGCGTTCGTCAAGGTCGCCGGCACGGCGGACTACCAGACGATCGCCGCCGCGTGGAACGAAGACGAAAACCAGCGTTCGTGGGCCCTGGTCGTATCGCCGGGCGGTGGATTGCGGTTCGACGTCTCGCCCGACGGCGGCTTTCATGCGGGCAACGTGCTGGCCACCCCCACCGACGTGATCGAGCCCGGCACGTGGTACCACGTGGCCGCGGTCAGCCAGGGCAGCACGAGCCGGTTGTACGTCAACGGCCGCGAGGTGCTGAGCAAGCGCCGGGCAATCCCCGGCATCTTCGCGGGCAAGGCGAATCTCAAGATCGCAAGCGCCGACCGGTACGCCACCGAGGGTCCCCGGCCGCTTTGCGGCTGCCTCGACGAGGTGCGCATCACGCCCGCGGCCCTCGCGCCCGATCAGTTCCTCAAGACCCGGCAGCCCATGCCCGAGGTGCAACTCCCAGGTCCGCCCGAAAAGTACGCCATGCCCTTCGTGGCGACGAGCAAGGACGACGCGATGGTTTGGCAAGAGCGGGCCCGGGCGAGGCTCCTGGAACTGGTCGCCAAGCAGGAGCCGCGTTACTCGCTCGACGAGGTGCCGATCGACCTGAAGCTGGACAAGCCCGAGGACCGGGGCGCGTACACGCTGTACAAGGCCAGTTTCCAGGCCAATAGCAAGACGCCGTTGCGCCGCCTTGGGTTGCTTGCCGTGCCCAAGGGCCAGGGGCCGTTTCCGGCGATGCTGGCGCTGCACGGTCACGGCGGTTCGGCCGAGGCGGTGTTCGACCCCAAGATCCTATACCACGGCATGGCCGATCGCTTTGCGCGGGGCGGCTACGTGGTCTTCGCCCCGTCGCTGCCGCACCGCCCGTATGCCGCGATGGAGCTGTGGGACCTGTTCCGCGCGGTCGAGGTCCTCCGCCTGCGGCCCGAGGTCGATCGCCAGCGGATCGGCGTGGGCGGGCTTTCGATGGGCGGCGAGTGGACGATGTGGATCGCCGCCTGCGACCCCCGCCTGAAGGTCGCCGTGGTCAGCGGATGGATGTGTACCACCGAGGGCGTGTTCTCGGTGCCCAACTGCAAGTGCTGGCGCTTGCCGGGCCTGGTCGAGCTGATGGACATCTGCGAGGTCCACTTGCTTATCGCCCCGCGCCCGGTGCTCTTCGAAAGCGCCGCCCGCGACGGCTGCTTCCCCATCCGCTACACCAAAGAGGGTTTTGCGCGAATCCGGGCCGGGTACCAGGTATTCGGGGCCGCGGAGGCCGTGGCCCAAGACATCTGGGACGCGGGCCACGAGTGGCACGGCGCGATGGCCTATCCGTTCGTCGACAAGGTGCTGGGCGGCAACGCGGCCGCGGCGAAGTGAGTCGCGTTGACGACCGCCGCTTTCAAGCAGATGTAGAGTGGGTGCTTTGCACCCACGCGCCATGCGGCAATTCCTTCGCTGGTTCGTGTGCGCAGAGCGCAGTCTGCATCTGATGCCCGAATCGGCGAAGCCGAGGCGAGAAGAAGCGGAAAAGGCGGGAAAAAAGCTCACTTGCCTTCTTGCGTCGCCGCTTGGGGCGGCTATACTGATCGCTAGATTCTGCTCCTTCGGACGTAGCCGCCGGGGTTCTCTTGCCAACCAGAGCGGCGGGTCGGGTGGCACGGCCAGCGCGAAGCGATGGCCGTGGCTTGGCCCGACGGGC
>JANLFZ010000275.1 GCA_024653385.1 Thermoguttaceae bacterium
GGAGAACGCGACCTGGCCGTCGCCGCGTTCTCCCATCTCGGCGAGCACGCAGCCCAGGTTGGCCCGGGCTTCCACGTAGTCCTCGTCGCACTCGATCGCCATGTAATAGCGTTCTCGGGCCGCGCCCAGCTCGCCCAGGCGGTACAGCACCTCGGCCAGTTGGAAACAGAGTTCCGGCGTGGGGCCGCCCGCGGCCATCGCGGCGCGATACATCTCGGCCGCGGCCTCCAGTTGTCCCTCGTCCTCCAGCGCGGCCGCGGCGCCGGCCAGTTCTCCCGGCGACATGATGGGCGCGTGGTCGCGCCGCGGACCGGCCAGGGCCTGGAGGGCGTTGGTCCGGGCGTCGCCGGGTTCCGGCCCGACCGCGCGAGCGCCCTCGTCCGCCGCCTCGAAATCGAACTGCAACTGCCCGCCCGGCTCGATCAGCCCGTCCCCCTGACGCAGCAGGATCTTGCGGCCACGCACGATCACCGACAACTGCGCCAGCGGCCGCTCGACTCCCGGCAGCCACCGCGACAGCGCGGCGAGCTTCTTTTCGATCGTGGCGGGCTTCATGCCCGTGGCCAGAAGCTCGGCCAGGCGGCGCGCGGTCGCCACCTCCTGGAAATCGAAATACGGCAATCGCCGCACCTCGCGAACCGGCACGATCAAGCCGCGCCGGTGCCATCGCCGGATCACGGCCACGGGCACACCCAGCAGGTCGGCAAGCATGGCCGGCGTGTACAGACGATGGATATCGCGCTGGGGTTCGACGAACCCCAACCGCTCCCAAAGTCGGGTCTCGGGAATGACCTCGATCGTCCCTTGCTCGACCGCCCGGCGCGTCGCCGCGTCGAGCCATGCCTCGGGATCGGCTTCCCGCGGCAGCGGCAGGTCCTGTTCCCCAAGCACCAAGAGATCGGTCGAAGGGTCGGGGGCATCGAGCACCGTCGCGCCGTGGCGCCGAACCAACTGTGCGGCCTCGCGTTTGGACATGCTCGCCAAGCGGCCGAGGAACGCCACGCGCTTGCCGCGGAGGACCTGCGACACCTGATCGTTTGCGGAAGACTCCATTCGAACCCCGTCCAGCGCCGGAACCGACTGCCCGCGAAGCAAGAAGGCTCAGTCTACCTCCCGATCCGGCTCGACACCAGGGGAGGACGCGTCTTGACGGCTCGACGCGGCGGTCGTCTAATCGGGTGGTTTCGTGCTCCCGGAGGATACCCTATGGCCCGTGTCGGTTTACCTTGGTCGATCCGCAAGGTCTCGGCAACGCCCGGCGCGGCCGGGCGGGTTGCGTGGAGGTTCGGAACGATTCTGGCCGCATGGTTGTCGGCCTTGGCCGTGTGGGCGGCCGATCCGGAGCTGCCCAATGCCAAGCCGGTGCCGGACGGCGAGGTCCTTCCCTTACCGTACGACCAGGCGTCGTTCGAGCACGCCGGGCGCGAACTGGTCCGGTACCATTTCGGGGCGTCGCTGGTGCGGCCGTTCTGGTATCCCCTGGCCGGTCCGGGTGGAAGATCCCTGACGCGCATGGGTCACCCCCGCGATCCCCATTCGCATCGCCACCACAATTCGGTGTGGATCGCCCACGCCAACGTCGGCGGCGTGGACTTCTGGGCCGACGGCGGCGGCGGGCGGATCGTCCACCAGCAGGTGCTCCAGTACGAAGACGGGCCTGACGAGGCCTCGATGCTCAGCCAGAACGTCTGGCAATCGAGCGAGGGCAAGGCCGTGATGCTCGAGCGCCGGCGCACCACGGTCCAGCCGCTTGCCGGCGGCGCGTGGCGCATGCTGATCGATCTGGAACTCGAAGCGCCTCCCGACCGCGAGGTGACCCTGGCCGAGACGCCGTTCGGTCTCGTGGGGGTGCGGCTGCGCAAGACGATCGGCGTCCACGACGGCGGCGGGCGGATCCTCAACAGCGACGGCCTGCTGAACGAAGCCCAGGTGTTCCGCAAGCCGGCCCAGTGGGTCGACTACAGCGGCCCGGTGGCGCAGGGCCAGCGGGGCGGGATCACGCTGATGGACCACCCGCAGAATCCCGGCCATCCCACGCCCTTTCACGTGCGCGACGACGGCTGGATGGGCGCGTCCTTGACGCTCCGAGGACCGATCGTGCTGGCCCCGCGCAAGCCGTTGCGACTTCGATACGGGCTTTGGGTCCACGATGGCGTGCCGAAGGTCGAGCAGGTCGCGCCCCAGTTCGATGCCTTTGCGAGGCTGCCCTTGGCGCCTGTGGCGCCCCGGAAGCCGCGGTAGTCTGTCGAAGACGCGCCGGGGCGGGGCCTTGCACGCCCAAGGACAACGCCGGTACATTGGCAGGTGTCAAGGTCAGGTGGAGGCCTGTGCGTGGGAGGGCCGGACTCGGGGCGGAGTCCCGTCGTGCGGCGGTATCGGCGGGCCGCGGCCCGCCGGCAGTCAGGAGTGTCGTATGCAAGGCGTCATCAAGAAACTGGTGGCCGACCGGGGCTTCGGGTTTATCGCCGCCGACGGGGGAGATGTCTTTTTCCACCACTCGATTGTTGTGGATGGGCAGTTCGAACAGTTGAAGGAAGGGCAGAAGGTGGAATACGTCCTCGACGACGCGAAGCGGAGCGACCGCGGCCCCCGGGCTGCGTCGGTCAAGCCCCTCGAGAAGACCCCGTGACGGGAGGCATGATTCTCAGCGATCTCGAGTTCCATCTCGTCCAGATCCCCTGCGTGGGCCAGGAGCCGCCCGTCCGGTGCCTGGTCGTCCGGCTGGCCACGGAGACCGGTCTGGAGGGCTGGGGCGAGACCCAGGTCGATTGGCGCCCGTCGGAATTGGAGGCCCGCCGCAACGCCGTGCTGCCGATGCTGGCCGGGCGAAGCGCGTACGACATCGAGGACTTGCTCCACGTCGGCGCGTTGCGCTTTGCCCCGCTCCGTACCGCCATCGAGATGGCTTGTTGGGACCTGGTGGGCCGGGCGGCCGGCGAGCCCTTGTGCCACCTCTTCGGCGGAAGTTACCGCCGGCAAGTGCCCCTGTCGGTGCGCGTGGCCGGTCCGACGCCGCGCTACGTGGCCCGGCTCTCCCGCGAACTGGCCGAACAGGGGTTCCATAGCCAGACGATTGCGTCGTCGGGCCATGTGGAGCAGGACCTGGACACGCTGGCCGCGGTGCGCCAGATGCTTCCCGACCGCACGAAACTGCGGTTCGACGGCGCGGCCTCGTTCGATTTCGAAACGGCCTGGGAGTTGTGCTCGAAGCTCGAGGGCGAGCCGCTCCAATTCGTGCTCGACCCGCTGAGATCGCCGGACCTCACGCAGACCGCCGCGTTGCGGCGCCAGACGAGCGTTCCCTTGGCGGTGCGCCGGGCCATCCGAGGCCCTGCCGACATGATCGCGCTGGTGCGCAGCGGCGCGGCGCCCTCGGCGGTGATCGACCTCCGTCAGGTCGGCGGCCTGGCCCCCGCCCGCAAGTGCGCCGCGGTGGCCGAGGCCGCCGGCCTCGGGGCCTCGCTGTCGGTCGGCCCGTCGCTGGGTGTCAGTGTGGCCGCCATGCTTCAATTGGCGGCGGCTACTCCCGCCTATGCAGGCTGCAACGAGTGCGCCGTACACCAACTTCAAGACGATCTGCTCGTCGAACCCTTGGAAATCGTCGACGGCATGCTGCCCGTGCCCCAAGGCCCCGGATTGGGCGTCGAGGTGGACCGCGCCAAACTCGAACGATACCAAGTCACCGGATAAACGCGGCGACGATGGTCGGCAACGGGGGCGCGAGTTCTGCCTTCGTTGGGCTTCACCCGGCGATGTAACGCTTGAGAAAGTGGTTCTCCATCGCCAACTGCTCGATCTGGTTCTTCACCAGATCGCCGATGGAGACCAGTCCCACCAGGCGGCCCTCGGAAAGGACGGGCATGTGGCGGATGCGGTGCTTGGTCATCATGCCCATCGTTTCCTCGACCGTGTCGGAAGGCGCGCCGGTGACTACCTCGGTGGTCATGATGTCCGAGACGCGGTGCTCGGACAACGGGCCTTTGCCCGATGCCGAGAACCGCAGGATGTCGCGCTCGGTGATGATGCCCACCACGCGCTCTCCCTCGGTCAAGTCGCGCTCACAGACCAACAGCGCGCCGATGTTCCGCTGCACCATCGCTCGGGTGGCCTCTTCCAACGTGGCGTCCGGCAGCACGGTGTGGACCGCGCTGCCCTTGGACTTGAGAATGTCGAACAGGTGCATACGAGCCCTTCAAGCTGGGGGAATGGCTTGGCAGTCCATTCTATGCGCCAAGCCAAGCCCTTGCCGCAGTTCTCTAGAGGGGGTGCGTGTGCCCGACGAGAGAGCCCTATTGCACGGTCGGGCGCACTGGCCCAAGTGCCCTCAGGTGCCCACGTATTTTGCGTAAAGCGTCCGGGCCGTCGCGATGTCGCTGGTGCCGCTGATGATGGCCCGGCCGTCCGGGAAAACGGTCAGATCGTATTCCTGGAGTTTCAGTCGCAGGAGGAACGGGTTTCGGCTCACCTGGCCCAGCTTTTCCCATTGGGCGGCAAGCGAGTCCAACGAGACGGTTTTTCCGGGGAACGACAACTGGACCGCGTTGCGGCCGCACAGCACGGCCGAGCGGCTGCCCTCCTGGCCGGCCAGCCAGGCGAACTCGCCTCGCTTGCACGTGGGGCAATCGACCTGGTCGCGGAGGTTGGTCACATCGACCTGGCGGATCGAGCAATCCCAGAGTTCGACCACCGTGAGATAGTGCGACACCGCGTGGCGACGGCCGCTGAGGATCTTGATCGCTTCGAGGGCCTGGATCGAGGCGATCACGCCGACCGCCGGACCGAGGATTCCCGCGGTATCGCAAGTGGGCAAGGCGCCCGGCGGCGGACAGTCCTGCAAGAGGCAGCGCAGGCAGGCGGTCTGGCCCGGCAGGATGGTCATCGTTTGCCCCTCGGCGCCCAGGCAGCCGCCGTAGACCCAGGGGATGCCCCGCTTCACCGCCACATCGTTGATTAGGAACCGTGTCTCGAAGTTGTCGGTGCCATCGACGATGACGTCGATCGCATCGCAGAGCGATTCGATGTTCGAGGGGCCGATGTCGGCGACGATGGCCTCGACCGCCACGTCGCGGTTGGCGCGGCGGAGTTTCTCGGCGGCGGCCACGGCCTTGGGCAATCCGGCGTCCGCATCGTCCTCGTCGAACAGCGTCTGCCGCTGAAGGTTGTTCTTCTCGACGAAATCGCGGTCGACGATCCGCACCAGGCCCACGCCGGCCCGCACCAGCCAGGTGGCCAGCATGTTCCCCAGCGCCCCGCAGCCGCAAACCAGGGCTCGGCCGGCCCCCAGACGCTCTTGGCCTTCCCGCCCCAAGGGCGCATACCGCACCTGGCGGATGTAGCGGTCCAAGGGCGGGGCCGGTTGCATCGGGTCGGGCATGGCGTCGGGACCTCGATCGGGTTGCACCATGATAGGGTTGCGGTCGCGGTCTTGTTACGATAGTGGGCAAGGTCGCGGGCGGCAAGGGCCCATCGCGGCGATGCCCGCGGCCGGCACGACGGCCCCCCGATGCGTGATGGAACCCGAGCCGGTACCATGGTTGCCGTGCATGTGGTTTCCCTCGTTTCCCGGGATTCGACCCATGAGTAGCATCCGATGCTTTGTCGCGCTGGTTCTCTTCGTTTGGGTGGCTTCGGCCAAGGCGGCCTCCTTGTCGCCGACACCTGGGGAGATGGCCGAGGCAACCCGCTGGGTCGCCGCCAAGCTGACCCAAGGGGCGGTCCTTCCCGAGAAAGGCGATTCGGCGATGGACGACGGCCGGCGCAAACCGCCAGGCACGGATCCGCCCTTTTCGTTCACCTATGGTGGGAAGCCCTCGATCGAACTGCTCAAGGCGTGGCCGTGCCAACGTGCGTCGCGGAGGCTCGACGCCGTTCGGACCGAGCGCACGGCGATTTGGAACGATCCGGCGACTGGCTTGGTGGTGCGTTGCGTCGCGATCGAGTACCACGATTTTCCCACGGTCGAGTGGACGGTGTTCCTCAAGAATGGCGGCGCCGTCGATTCGGCGATCGTTGCCGATCTGGAGTCCCTCGATGCCGTCTTCGAGCGCGGCGCCGAGGGCGAGTTCGTGCTGCACCATGCCAGGGGCGACGATTGCTCGCCGGCAAGCTACGAGCCGCTGGTCACACCCCTTGCACCGAATTCGGAACACCGTTTCGCGCCGACGGGCGGGCGGCCGACCACGGGCGCCTTCCCGTATTTCAACCTTGCCTGGCCGCGCGAAGGGGTGATCCTTGCGATCGGTTGGCCCGGCCAATGGGCTGCCCGATTCCGTCGCGACGCGGGCGTGGGCATCCGCGTGACGGCGGGCCAGGAGCGGACCCGCTTCAAGCTCCTCCCCGGTGAAGAAGTGCGCACGCCGCTGGTGGTCGTTCAGTTCTGGAAGGGCGATCGCCTCCGGGCGCAGAACCTCTGGCGGCGGTGGATGCTCGCCCACAACCTGCCGCGCGTCGAGGGACGGTTGCCGCCGCCGATCCTCTCGTCGTGCAGCGGGGGGTTCTTCCCCGGCCTCAAGTGCAACGAGGCCGACGAACGCCGCTTTCTCGACACGTTCGCCCGCGAGAAAATCCCCCTCGACTACTGGTGGATGGACGCCGGCTGGTATCCTTGCGGCGACGGCTGGCCCAAGGTCGGCACGTGGGAGCCGGATCCCGAGCGATTCCCGCGCGGGCTGCGCGCGGTAAGCGACCACGCCCATGCGCTGGGCATGAAACTGATCGTCTGGTTCGAGCCGGAACGCGTGGCGCCCGGCACGTGGCTGGCCGAGAAGCATCCCGAGTGGATCTTCGGCGGGCGCTCGGGCGGATTGTTGAATCTCGGCAACCCCGAAGCCCGAGCGTGGCTTACCGACCACGTGGCCGGGTTGCTGGCCAGCCAGGGGATCGACCTGTACCGGCAAGACTTCAACATCGACCCGCTAGGCTTCTGGCGCGCGGCCGACGCGCCGGACCGCCAGGGAATCGCCGAGATCCGCCACATCGAGGGCTATCTGGCCTACTGGGACGAGCTTCGCCGGCGCCGGCCCGGCCTGCTGATCGACAGTTGCGCCTCGGGCGGGCGTCGCAACGACCTCGAAACGCTCCGCCGCGCGGTGCCGCTGTTGCGGAGCGATTATCAATCGTTTGCCGGGGACCCGGCCTTCGCCCCGGGAAACCAGTGCCACACGTACGGCCTGGCGTCGTGGATACCGTACTTCGGCCAGGGGACGTACTACCAGGAGAAGCACCTGGTCTACAACGTCCGGAGCCATTACTGTCCGGCCTTCGGGCTGTGCTACGACGTGCGCAAGCCGGGCGTCGATTGGAACCGCTTCCGGCGGCTCGTCGAAGACTGGCGCAAGATCGCCCCATCGCTACTGGGCGACTTCTACCCGCTCACCCCGTACCGCCTCGACGACTCGGTCTGGATCGCCTGGCAGTTCGACCGGCCGGAGTCGGGCGAGGGGGCCATCCAGGCGTTCCGGCGCGCCGGCAGCACCGAGGAAACGGCTCGGCTGCGCCTTGGCGGCCTCGATCCCCACGCGAAATACGCGGTGACGGACCTCGACTCGGGCGCGGTGACCCAGACCTCGGGGAAAGAACTGCTCGAAACCGGCCTGAAGATCACCCTTGCCGACCGGCCGGGCTCGGCCATCCTGACCTACCGGCGGCTCGGCCCCGAACCGGGGCCGGCGCGGTAAGATGGAAGCTCAATAGGCTCCCGCCGCGCTACTGCGCGGCGGCTGGCGTGGCTTGAACAACGGGCTGACCGAGCCGGTCGAGACGCGCTGGCCGCCCTGGGTCGGGGCCGCCTTGAACTGGCTGGCCGGAACGCCCGCGCCGTACCGCTGCACGTGCCCGGCCCCCTTGTAGCCCATCTCCATGAGGAGATCTTCGAGCTTCTTTTCCTTGACGAGGTATTTCGTCGCGTCGTTCTTCATCGCGGTGAAGTTGTCGACCCAGGCTTTCTCGGTATTGGCGTCGCGGGCGACGGCGGTGACTCTCGGCTCCTTGCCCTCGACGAGGTAGTGGGTGCCCTGGGTAATCTTGCCCGTCACTTCGCCGTTCTCTTCCTGGTACGCGTCGACCACTCCGCCGTTGAGGCGGATCAAGCCCAACAGCTCGCGTAGGTCGCTCTTCTCGTCGCCATCCAGATCGATCACTCCGACGATGGCGAAATGCTTGCGTTCGCCCGGACTCCAGATGGGCGTGTGGATCAGATCGCCGGGCACGACGGGGTCGGAGACCTTGTCCTCGACGATCCGCGCCTTGGCGAGGTGATCGCCGATGATCTCCGTGACCTCGATGCTGGCCTTCTTCTCGGCACTGGCGACGTTCGAGGTGTCGGCCCCGTACACGCTGAAGCTGGTTAGCGCCGCCAACGCGTCGGCTCGCCCCAGGTCGATGTACACCACGCCGTCGCGCTGGCTGACCCACGTGACCTTGCCGTCGGGAACCTCCATCTGCGGCTT
>JANLFZ010000276.1 GCA_024653385.1 Thermoguttaceae bacterium
CTGGTGCTTAGGAATGAGTATTTCGACCTGGCTTGCGAGAACTACTTCGCGGTGATGTACGAGAAGGAGCAGGCCGAGCGGAGCGCGAACGCCGCGGGCTGAAGCCGCGCGGCCGTGCCGGCCGGGTCTTGGGCACGCGGGGAACCGGACCCTACAATCCCCGCAATCGCTCTGTTCGCTACGTCCGGCGCGGCGCGGGGCGATTGCGTGGCGAAAAACCCACAAAAAGCCGAGTGATTCCGCACGGCAAGCCGTGTACACTGGAGGGTAGCCGAATTGGCGATTTCTCCGACGCCTTCCCGAACCGAGCCCGGCCATGCTCGTTCTCTCCCGAAAACAGGAAGAGAGCATCGTGATCGGCGAGAACATCGTCGTCACGGTGGTCGAGATCCGCGGCGACAAAGTCCGACTTGGCATTACCGCGCCGAGGGAAGTCACCGTGCATCGGCGGGAAGTCTACGACAAGGTCAAGGAATCCCAGCGCGCGCCGCGACCCGCGCCGGACTCGAACCCGGAAGGGTAATCCCGGCGCGTGCGTCTTTCTCGCCGGGCGGCCCGTACAACGCCGCCACCCGTGTGCGCCCGATCAGCGCCCAGTCGGGATGGCTCACCAGGTACCAGTCGAACGGCGTATTCGACTCGACCAGCGCGTAGCGGAACCCATGGCGCTTTCGCCAGGGGTCGATCCGTGCCGGGGCCCCTCGCCGCGCTTCGTCGTACTCCGCAAGGAACGACCCGCCGTACAGCTCGCAGCGGTCGTCGATGAACACGCGCAGGCGCGGGGCATGGTAGACCAGGAAGCCGCCAAAGGCCATGTCGTTGAAGATCGGCGTGCCCGCCGGCTCGATCTGTTGGATGCGGGCAAGCTCGCCGAGCAACTCGACCGGCCATCGCGAGGGGGAGAAGCGTGCCCAGCGATCTTCGCCGGGGCCGAACGGGCGCGACGCCCCTAGCGCCAAGAGCAGGACGGCGCCAAGGCTTCCCAACAGTGCCAGGCGGGCCGCCGGCCGCGAACACCGCGTCGGCTCGGGCCCACCGGTCGTCAACAGGTCGCGCGAGGCCAGCCACTGGCTCAGGCGCGAGCAGGGCAACATCTCGGACCAGGCTACCGCCGCCGTGATCGCGAAGAGCTGGGCGTTTCTCACCCGCTGGCACGCCAACACCAGCCATACCAGGGGCAACAGCCACGTGATGCGTACCCGACTCCGCGGCACGGCCAGCAACGTCGCCGCATACACGGCGGCCAGGCCCGCGACCATCCAGCCGACCGGTTCGCGCAGGCTCAGGCGGGCGTGTTCCTGGATGAGGTCGTGCAGCGGCAACGACAGGATGCGAAACCATCCGCGCACGAGATCCAGCCCGTAAGGATTCGCCAGCACGGCCGCGCACGAGGCGGCCACGGCGGCCCCGGCCGAGAGCTGCTTGGCGCGGCAGTCCAGCGGCGATGGGCGGCCGAGCCACGCGGCGGCCATCCAGCCGGCCACGGCCAACCCGGCCGTTCCGAGGCCCGCAAGCACCCCGCCGTGGCAATTGGCCCACAAGGCGACCAGGGGCACGGTCCACCACAGCCGGGCGACGCCGACGCGGCCCGATTCGATCTCCACCAGGAGCGCCATCGTGGCGTACAGCAAGGCCGTGGTCACCACCAGCGGCCGCACGTGGAACTGCGGCGATCCGGCCGCCACGACCAGGCCGAGCACCACGATCGCGGGAAGCACGCGCAAACCGGCGGCAAGCAACCGCGCGCCGATGGCCCCGTACACGGCCGCGATCAGCGTGACCGTCACCACAAGCAGCAGGTCCCAGCCGCCCACGCGGTACAGCGCCGCCATGGCCCACTCGGCCAGCCACCATTGGCTTTCCCAAGGCTCTCCGCCGAAGGTGAAGCTGAAGGAATCGACCCGCGGCACCTGGCCGGTCCGAAGGATCTGCTGGCCGACGACCAGATGCCAGAAGGTGCCTGGATCGCGGAACAGCTCGGAGCGGCCGGTCCAGAACAAGAGCATCCACCCGGCCACGAACAGCGCCACCCCCGCAACGCGGCTTTGCGACTTGCCCATCGACAGACCGTGGGCCGGCCTCGCTTCCGTTGTGGGGCGGGTCGGCAACCTGCCCGTAATCCGGTCTGTATCGCTTGCGGCCATCGAGCAAGTCGGCCCCGGAGTCGATGTGCTTGACGCCCTACAACTGTAGGCCGCGGTTGCTCGGCCGGCTAGTCCAGGCAGGCGCCCCCGGGATCCGGAAGGCGCGTCCAGGGGGCCGCGTTGCCGAAAAGCAACGACCGCCCTCATTGGGGTCCGCCCTGGGTTGGGGCGTCGAGGTCATCGCGGAGGGAGTTCGGCAATCCGGAAATTGCGGAAAAAGAAGTCGGTCGTGGCGTCGTGACCTTGAAGGATGATCGTGCCCGGCTTCAGACGCAGCCCCTTGCGGGGGTTCTCGTCGGGGCGCCGCGTGTCGGTCCAGTCGCTCACCTGGTAGCCGTTGACCCACACGGCCATGTGCGGGCCGTCGGCGTGGATCGTCTTGTGGAACCACTCGCGGTCGTTGGCGACCACCTTGCGGGCGTTCTGGCGGCGGAAGATGCCGCCCGTGCCGCAGTCGACCGGCTTGGTGCGGTCGCCGTCCTTGAAGGCGTTCTGGATCTGGCTCTCGTAGCCGTTCCACAGGTCGCCGGGGATCGAGCGGAAGAAGATGCCCGAGTTGAGGCCCGTTCCGTTGACGAACACCTCGAGCTGGAGCGTGAAATCGGCCCACTGCTGCTCGGTCTCGAGCTGCCCCTTGCCGTTCTGCACGCGAAGCCAGCCCTCGGGCGTGATGCTGAAGACGCTTTTCGATTCGGGGTGAACCTTCCAGCCCGAAAGGTCCTTGCCGTTGAAGAGGCTCTTCAGGCCCAGCGGCTTGAGCTTCACGTTGCGGAATGCGACCTTGCCCCGGTTGAACTGGAGCCCGATGCGTCCGCGTCCGATCGGCTTGGGGTCGGTGTAGTCGAGCACCTTCTGGCCGTCGAGCCTGACGGTGAAGTGCCCGCCGTCGGCCGTCACTTCGAAGGTCCGCCATCCGTCGGCCGAGGGCGCGGCCTCGGCCTTCTTGCGGCGCACGAAGCTGCCCGTCGGAAAGGGGTTGTCGCCCCCGGCGATATTCAACTCGTAGCACTGGGTCTGGACGTCGGCGGCCCCGGCGGTCGGGAGGGTGCGAAGGAAGATGCCGCTATTGGTCTCGGGCCCGGCGCGGAAATCGACCGCCAACACGTAATTGCCGAACTGACTGGTGGTCACGAGCAGTCCCGGCTCGCCCTCGGTTACCGCGATGGCGCCGTCTTCCACCTTCCAGTCGGCCTTGCTGGTGGGCTGCCAACCGAACGGGGTCGAGCCGTCGAACAGCAGGATCCAGCCTTCCTCGAGTTCTTTGGGCGAAAGCGTGTTGGGCGGACTGGCAGCAACGGCGCTGCCGGCCCAGGCCGCCAACAGGGCCAAAGCCATCGCGTGGTGAAGTCGAGTGGAAACGAACATCGTCGGGCTCCGAAGGGGTGGGAAGTCGAGTAGCCGGCCAGGGCTCGCCGCGTCGCAAGCGAGACGCCGAGCACGCTCCCAGCCTATCCGCCGGCTGCCCTGGTGTGCAAGACGACGCGGTGCGCATGGAAAGCGACGCCGTTGACGCATCGCCGCGATCGGGTCCTCGCCGCGTTCTGGCATGGTTCCCATCCAGCGGGGCCGTCTGTTTCTGGGGCTACGTACCCTTGCTTTGTGGTGGCTCCCGCTATAGACTTGCCACAATGCTGGAAAGGCTGGCCGGCCCCCATCTTGCCGCTCTGCATGCCCTTGCCTTCCGCCCTGGGGAAGGTTATAAGGACCCTAAGGTGGGGTGCGCGTCGCCGTACGAATGAGGGATCGCCGCGATGCAGAATCTGCCGGTCCACTGGTCCGAGGGGCTCTTCTTACAGCCGCACCACCTTCAGGCATCCGACCGGCATTGGGCCGAGGCCCTCCACACCTCGGAACACCTGGATCATCACTACCACTATGGGTTGCGTTGGCTGGAGTTCAGCCACGACGCGATCGGGAACTTCCAATTCCAGCTCAATGCGTGCCACGCGCGCATGAAGGACGGGACGCTGGTAACGCTCGATCCGGGTGAGGAGCCCGACCGCGTGGACCTGAAACCGGCGTTCGCCAAGGAAGAGAAGGTCCGGGTTTTCTTGGCGGTGCCGAAGCTCAAACTGGGCCGGGCCAACGTGGCCCGCGAGGGCGATTCGGAGAAACACCGCTACATCGAAAACCGGCAATCGGTGCAAGACGAGAGTACCGGAGGCAACGACCAGGAGATTGCCTTCCGCGATCTGAACGTGCGGCTCTTGTTGTCGACCGACGATGCGGCGGGGTACGAGCTATTGCCCATTGCCCAGGTCCAGCGGGCCGGGGAGCGCCAGGCGGCCCCGCAGATCGACACCAGCTACATCCCGCCGGTGCTGGCGATCGACGCCTGGCCGCCGTTGGGGCGCGACATTGTGCGGGCGATTTACGACATCATCGGCAAGAAGATCGAGGTCTTGGCCGAGCAGATCATCAACCGCGAGGTGTCGCTGGTGCAGGCCGACGCGCGCGACATCGATCGCCTGTTGATGCTGGCGGAGCTGAACGCGGCGTACGCCACGCTGAACGTGTTGACCTTTGCCTCGGGCGTTCATCCGTTGACGGCCTACCGCGAGTTGGTGCGGATTCTGGGGCAGCTTTCGATTTTCAACCAGCAGGCCCGCCGCCCGCCCGACATCCCCCACTACGACCACGACGACCTGGCGCGCATCTTCTACTGGGTCAAGGAGCAGATCGAGCGGCACCTGGGCTTCGTGGGCGTGGCGGTCTACGAGCACCGGTTCTTCGTGGGCGAGGGGAACATGATGCGGGTGAGCATCGACCCCCGCTGGCTCCAACCCGATTGGAAGTGGTACGTCGGGGTGAAGCGCGGGGTGCTCGACGACAAGCAGTGCATTGCCGTGCTCTCGCCGGGTTACTTGAACTGGAAGCTCGGCAGCGAGCGGCAGGTGGAGGACATTTTCCGCCGCGGCCTGGAGGGGCTTCATCTGACCCATCTGACGCAGGCCCCAGCCATCCTCCCGCCGCGCGAGTGGCTGTACTTCGAGGTCAGCCGCGGCAACGTGTACTGGCGCGACGTGCTCGACCACCAGACCTTGGCGATGCGGCTTCAGGAACGGCTCATCGCCAACCGGGAGGCGCTTCAAGGCACGAGCACCCTGATCGTGACCATCGGGAACAAGCAGTACCCCCTTCAGTTCGCCCTGTTCGCGGTGCCCAAGCAGCAATGACTCCCGAATTCGCCAGCGCGGTGGACCCGGTCTTCTTGTACGTGCTCGATCTGCTCGATCGCATCGAGCGGGGCGAACCGATCGCGCGCGACGAGGAGCGCATCCACTTGCGCGCGCTGTTGGAACGGGTCGAGTCGGCGGCGGGCCAGGGGCCCGACGCCCGGTTGGCCAAGTACGCCCTGGTGTGCTGGATCGACGAACTCTTGATCCTCTTGGCTCCCTGGGAGCACCGCGAGTGGTGGAAGAACAACTCGCTCGAATGGGAGCTGTTCAAGACGCAGCTCCGCGCCGAGAAGTTCTTTACCGACGCGAAGGACGCGGCCGGCCAGCGGCAGAAAAACGCCCTGGAGGTCTTCTACCTGGCCGTGGTGCTGGGCTTCCGAGGGTTATATGGCGACGAGGACAAGCGGCCGATTCTGACCGTGACCTACGAGCTGCCCGAAACCATCGAGGACTGGGCCCGCCACACGGCGATGACGATCCAACTCGGCCGGGGCCGGCCCGCCATCAGCGCCGGCGCGATCGCCATCGAGGGCGCGCCCCCCTTGGACGGCCCGTTCACCCTGATCTGGGCCGCGCTGGCCGGGCTGGTGCTGGTGCTCCTCAACGTGATGGTCCTCCTCTACTTCAAGACGTGACGGTGCGGTCATGTGGAGCCTGCTCAAAGAAGTCCTGTACGCGCCGTTGTACCTGGTCTACGGCCTGGTCAACTTCATCCGCACCCTGTTTTCGTCGCCGGGGCAACTGCTGGCCTCGGGGCGGCGCGTGTTCGGGCTGTCGCTGCCGGCCCGCGTCGCCTTTCTGACGGGCTTTCTCTTGATCCTCTGCGTGGCGGTCGAAGTCGTCATCTTCTACTACCGCCCCGACCGGCCCTTCTTCCGGGCCCTCATCCGGCAACCGCACTATATCACCGGGATCGTCGTCCTGCTGATCGTCCTGCCGGTCGTCATCTACTACGCCCTGAAGCTGTGGCTCGAAGGCGATGTTTCGCCCTTCGACGACATCGACCGGGCTTGGCAAGCAGGACTCGACGAACTCGACAAACAGGGATTGGATCTCTCGCAGATCCCGATCTTCCTGATCCTGGGCACCTCGGGCGAAGAACAGGAACAAGCCCTCTTCAGCGGCGCGCGGCTGAGCCTGAACATCAAGGGCGTTCCCCAGGGACCGGCCGCGATGCACTGGTACGCCAACCCCGACGGAATCTACCTCGTGGCCAGCAACGCGTCGGCGCTGAGCCGCCTGGCCGCCAAGGGAAAGGCCGCGGCGCAGCAGCCCCGGCCCTACGAGCCGGTGGGTCCGACGGCAGCGCGTTCGGTCAGTCCGGCGGGCACGATCGTGGCCGAGGCGGGCCAGTCGATCGACGACGTGGTGCGCCCCGACGCTTATCCATCTCCAGGGAACTATAGCCCCCCCCGCGACGTGCCATCGGGACTGGTGGACCCCCGGCAGACCCTGATTCCCGCGGAGGTCGAGCCGGCCGCGATCGTCGGTTCGCCCGGCCAAACCAACCTGGCGGTGCCCGTCGGCCGCGCCGTGGTCCTCACGCCGGACGAGGCCGCCGAGCAGGACCGCCGCCTGGCCTACCTCTGCCATCTGGTCCATCGCGCCAGGCAACCTCTGTGTCCGTTCAACGGGGTCCTGACGCTTCTGCCGTTCAGCGTGATGCTCCGCGGGCCGAAAGAACGGGAAGTGGTGCAGCGGATGGTCAAACAGGACCTTAGCACGGTCCTGCGCGTGGGAAAGATCCGTTGCCCGGTGACCGCCTTGGTGGCCGGGATGGAGGAAGAGCCGGGGTTCCGCGAGATGGCTCGCCGCATGGGCCGCGATCATGCCACGCGACGTTTCGGCAAGGGCTTTTCGGTGACCAACTTTCCTCTGGGGGAACGTCTCGAAGCCGTTTCGGCGCACGCGTGCGGGGCTTTCGAGGACTGGGTGTATAGCCTCTTCAAGGAACGCGACGCACTGAGCAAGCCCGGCAATACCAAACTCTACGCCCTGCTGTGCAAGATCCGGCAGGTGCAGGCCCCGCTGGGCAACATCCTCGCTGCCGGGTTCGGAGTGGATCAGGATCAGGAGCCCGGTGCCGAGCCGTTCTTCTTCAGTGGCTGCTACTTTGCCGGAACCGGTATCAACGAGGACCGGCAGTTGTTCGTAAAAGACGTGTTCGCCAAGCTGCCCGACGAGCAGGCCGAACTCCAATGGACCGAGGCCGCCGTGCGGGAAGATCGAAAGTACCAGGCACTGGCCAATGCCATCGTCGCACTGGATTTTGTGCTGGCCATCGGATTGATCGGAGTCTTCGTCTACAACATGTGGCCACGATGAGATGGCCGTGGGACGGCCCAGGGGACCACACGGCCATCGGCGGTATTCCAACACGAAACGGCCTTTCCTTCAGGCTGCCCGCTGCGATAATTCTGCCGATGAGCGGTGTGCTGGACAGGCCGACTTTGGGGATTGCACGCAACACGCTTACTCGCGCCAACATGCCCGCGTAGACGGGCCGTAAGGGGGGTGGGCAAGGCAGTGCCCACCGCACTTCAGGGTTCGCGAACTAGGATCGGGGGATCCTCGGCGGGCGGGGATTGGAGCTATACTATCCGGGCGGCACAACCGCGCCACGAGCATTCATGGTGGCGGCGTTTCGGGCCTGGAGGTGTTGGATATGAGTTCTCCATCGGAGCCGGCGAAGCGACTCGACGGACAGCATCCGATCGCCGGAAAGGACGCCGATGCCTCGGTCCCCCAGGAGCTTCTGGAGAGCATCCTCGAACGGACCGATGCCGCCAGCCGCACCGACGATGCCTTGGACCCCCAACAGCGGCTCGCCCTGGATGGCGTGGTTCGGCGTTATCGGGGGCAGCCCTTGAGCCTCGACCCGATCGCCACCGAAATGGTCCGGGCCATGCTGACCACGGAATTCCGCGACCGTCCGGAATGGGCAGGCGCTTGGGATGCGGTTTCGGGACACGTTGCCCAGACCCTGTGGGAAGATCAGGTTTCGCGCGATCGATTGGAGGCACTCTGGCTGCGTCTGTCGGAGGGTTAAATGTCGACCAAATCCGACTCGGTCGATCGGCTTGTCGAGGAGTGCCAGGGTCTGGTCCGCTCGCT
>JANLFZ010000277.1 GCA_024653385.1 Thermoguttaceae bacterium
TCCTGGTGGACGGCTCGCAGGCCGACGCCGCGATCGGCCGCGAGGCGCGGCTTCGCGTGTTGGTCGTGGCGGCCGGCGGGCTGGTGCTGGTCTTTCTGGCCGCGGCGTGGTGGGCGAGCTTGAGGCTGGCCGCGGCCCGCGGCCGGGCAGCCGTGCTCGAGGCCGAGGCCCGCCATCTCCGCGACCTCAGCCAGGCAGCCGCCGGCCTGGCGCACGAGACCCGCAATCCGCTGGGCCTCATCCGCGGCTGGACCCAGCGACTGGCCGAATCGGAGACATCGCCCGACCGGGCGCAACGCTTCCGCGCGCTGATCGAGGAGTGCGACCGCATCACCGCGAGGATCAACCATTTTCTCGCATTCGCCCGGCCCGCCAGACCCGCTTTGGGGCCGGTGGATCTCGACCGGCTCTTCGACGATCTGGCCGCGGTACTCGAACCCGATCTGGCCGCCAAGGCGGTGACCCTCGATCGTCCGCGCCCGGTGCAGCCGTGTTCGGTCGAGGCCGATGCCGAGTTGCTCCGCCAGGCGCTGTTCAATCTGGTGGGCAACGCGATCGGGTTTTCGCCGGCGCAGGGCGTGGTGGAAATCGCCGTGCGCGGCGCGCGCGGCGGCACCTGCCGGATCGAGGTCGGCGACCGCGGCCCGGGGGTCGCCGCAGAGCACCTCCCACGGCTCTTCTCGCCCTACTTCACGACGCGGCCGGGCGGCACGGGTCTGGGATTGGCCATGGTCCGGCGCATTGCCGAGGCGCACGGGTGGACCGTCGGCTACTCGCCGCGGCCCGGGGGAGGAGCGGTGTTCTGGATCGACGGGATCCGTTTTCCTCACAGGTCCTGACCATGAGCCAGACGACGATCCTGATCGTCGACGACGAGGCCGCCCAGCGACGTTTGCTGGCGGGGTTTGTCGAGTCGCTAGGGTATCGCGCGGCAGAGGCCGGCTCGGGCGAGGAGGCCATCGGCGCGGTGCGCCAGCGCCGGCCCGACATGGTGCTGCTCGATGTGCGGCTTCCCGGCCTCAGCGGCATCGACGTCTTGGCGGAGATCCGCAAGTTCGACGAGACGCTGCCGGTGCTGTTGATCACGGCCTTTGCCGATCTGCGCCAGGCCGTGGCGGCGATCAAGGGCGGAGCCGACGACTACCTGGCCAAGCCCATCGACCTCGACGAACTGGAAGCGGCCATTTCGGATGCGTTGGGCAAGGGCCGCCCCCCCGAGTCGCGCGGCGCCGGGGAGCCGCCGTGGACCGGCCGCCTGCCGCCAGGCTTCGTGTGCCATAGCGCGGCCATGCGGCACGTGGTCGAGACCGCGGCCGTGGTGGCCCAGTCCAACGCCCCGGTGCTGATCCTGGGGCCGAGCGGGTCGGGCAAGGAGATGATCGCCCAGTTGATCCACCTGTGGAGCCCCCGCGCCGGCGGCCCCCTCGTCGCCGCCAATTGTGCCGGCTTGCCCGAGTCGCTCATCGAAAGCGAACTGTTCGGGCATACGAAGGGGGCCTTCACCGGGGCAGGCCAGGCCCGCCAGGGCGTCTTCCGCGCGGCGCACGGCGGAACCCTCTTCCTCGACGAGATCGGCGAGATGCCGCTTCCCATCCAGCCGAAGCTGCTCCGGGCGTTGGAGTCGGGCGAGATCACGCCGGTCGGCAGCGACACCCCGGTGACGGTCGATGCCCGACTGGTGGCGGCCACCAACCGCGATCTGGCCGAGGCGGTGGCGCAGGGCCGGTTCCGCGAAGACCTCTACTACCGGATCAACGTGGTTGAGCTGGCGGTGCCGCCGCTTTGCGAACGGATCGACGATGTGCTGCCCTTGGCCCAGCGGTTCGCCTCGGAGTTCGCCGGCTCGCCGGTCCGGATCTCGCCGCAGGCGGTCGAGTGCCTCCTGGCTTATCCTTGGCCGGGGAACGTGCGGGAGCTGCGCAACGCGATCCAACGAGCATGCCTGTTGTGCCGCGGCGACGTGATCCTGCCCGAGCATCTGCCCCCGCGGATCGCCGCACCCGGCGCCCAAGCCGCCGCCGCGCCGGCCTCGGCCGGACGACTCTCGCAGGTCGAACAGGCGACGATCTTGGCGACGCTGGCCGAGTGCCACGGCAACCGCACCCACGCCGCCAAGAAACTCGGCATCAGCCGGCGCGCGCTGATCTACAAGCTCCGCGCCATGGAGTCCAGGACACGGCCCGATCCTCCCGCGTGAGCCCCACCGCATGCCGCGAAGCGTCTACCACGCCTTGGTTTGACCGGGCATCGCGACCGGATAGAACCCGTCGGCGTCGGGCAGCACGGGCGGGTCGGCATCGAGGGCGAGCTTCGCTGGCAACAGGTTCAGCTCCGACCGGACCGCCTCGTCCCACGTGACCACTCGGCCCGAGTAGACCGCCATGCGCCCCAGCACGGCCGTGAAGCTGCTGTCGGCGCCGTGGTCGCCGTCGAACACGTAGGGGCCGTCGCCGCGGATGCTGGCCTGCAAGTCGACGTGCTCCTGCTGGTACGGGTTGCGACCCCCGAAGTCCTCCAAGAGCTGTTTCTCGGTGCGGTAGCCGGCCTTGCCCGTGCCGTACGGGCCCGAGCCGAGCGTCATCACGCCCTTGGTGCCGTGGACGTTATCGGAGACGTGCTCCCAGCAGCCGCCGATCTGGCGGGCCTGGCAGAAGTGGCGCACGCCGTGTTCGTGCTCGTATTCGACGCAGAAGTGGTCGTAGATCTGCCCGTTGCCGCGCCCGGTGCGGACCTGCCGGCCGCCCATGCCGTTGGCCCGCACGGGATGCCCGTTCATGACCCAGTTGGCGATGTCGATCTCGTGGACCGCCTGCTCGACGATGTGGTCGCCCGAAAGCCACGTGAAGTAGCCCCAACGCCGAAGCTGCCATTCCATCTCGGTCATGTTGGCCGGTCGGCGGGAATGGTCGATGCCGCTGGGCATGTTGAAGTACGTGCGGAGGAACATCACCTCGCCCACGGCCCCGTCGCGCAGCCGGCGCATCGCCTCGAGGTAGTTCTTCTGATGCCGGCGCTGAAGGCCCACCACGACCGAGAGCTTCTTCGCTTTCGCCTGGCGGTTCGTTTCGACCAGCGAACGATAGCCCGGCGCGTCGACGCAGCAGGGCTTCTCCATGAACACGTGCTTGCCAGCCTTGACCGCCGCCGCGTACTGCATGGGCCGGAACACGGGCGGGGTGGTGAGTAGCACCACGTCGACGCCGCAGTCGATGGCCTTCTGGTACGCGTCGAATCCCGTGAACCGGCGCTCGGGCGGCACGTCGATCTTCTCCTTGATCTCGTCGATCTGGAGCAGGTTGCGAAGGCTCGATTCGAGCCGGTCGCGCAGCACGTCGGCCATCGCGACGAGCTTGACGGACCCCGAGGCCACCAGGGCGTCGCGGCAAGCCCCCGTGCCGCGCCCTCCGCACCCGATGAAGGCCAAACGCAGCACGTCGCTGCCGGCCGCGTGGACCGAACGGACCAAAGGCACCGCGGCCAGCGCCGCGCCGGCGGCGGTCTTCATGAAGGTTCGGCGGGAAGGGGCTGTGCGCGAGACTCGGGGGTCGTTCATCGGTAGGTCCTTGACTGCTCGAATGCCGGGGCTACAAACCCCCAATTGTTGCCCGGACACGGCCCCGATGTCAACCAGTCGGCTTGGGCGCCTCGGGACTGGCGCACTCACGCCTTACCACCTTCCGGTTGTCGCGACGTCCTCACGCCAACCGATCGGCCGGCGTCCTCCAGTTCACCAGCTTCCAGAAGGCCTCGACGAACTTCGGGCGCGCGTTGCGGTAGTCGATGTAGTAGGCGTGTTCCCAGACGTCGCAGGTCAACAGGGGCGTGCGGCCGTCCTTGATCGGGGTGTGGGCGTTCGGCATGCCCTCGATCGTCAATCGCCCGTCCTGGCCCTGGACCAGCCATGCCCAGCCCGAGCCGAAAAGCTTCACCGCCGTGTCGGTGAACTGCTCCTGAAACTTGGCGAACGAGCCGAAGTTCTCGTCGATGGCCTTGGCGAGTTTTCCCTCGGGCCGTCCGCCGCCCTTGGGCGAAAGGCAGTGCCAGAAAAACGTGTGGTTCCACACCTGGGCCGCGTTGTTGAAGATCGGGGTGTCGAGCTTGGCCTTGCGCACGATCTGTTCGAGCGAGAGCCCTTCGAACTCGCTTGCCGGCACGAGCTTGTTGAGGTTGGCCACGTACGCGGCGTGGTGTTTGCCGTAGTGGTACTGGATGGTCTCGTGCGACATCAGCGGGGCCAGGGCGTCTTCCGGCCACGGCAGCTTCGGCAGGGTGAACGGTTCCTTGGAGGCCGCCGAGGCCGAAGCCCCGCGAAGGAACCATGGCGCGACCGCCAGTCCGGCCGCCGACGTCAGCAGGGTACGCCGCGAGAGATTTGCTGGGTTCATACGTGACCCCTCCACTGGTTTGCTGTTGGCCGAAAACCGATGTGCCCAGGTAGAGTATGCGCAAGCGGCGGCCGAGGCAAGCCATCGCCCTGCGGTCCGGCTCGGATCGGGGGTTCTAGCCGATTGCACCCCGACTCGGTATCTTGAATACTCTTGGGACTTTGCGTCGGGTTGGACGGGGTGAGATCTGAACCATGACACGCGCGCGGACGGTCCGGACACTTCCTCCGGAGCATGCGAAGGCCAACGGCAAGCCCCCGGCGCCTGGGAGGTGTCCGGGTCGCCGGAAACCCCGTCGCGAGGAACTCAATCCGGGCGACAATCTCTGCGCGCATTGCTCGGCCAAGTGCTGCAAGTACTTCGCGCTGCCGATCGACACCCCGACCGAGTGGGCCGACTTCGAGTACATCCGGTGGTTCCTGTTTCACGAGCGCGCGGCGGTATTCGTGGAGAACGGCGATTGGTACCTCCTGGTCTACACGCGGTGTAAGCACCTGCGCGAGGACAATCGCTGCGCGATCTACCCGGCGCGGCCCAATGTATGCCGCGAGTACAGCACCACGAACTGCGAATACGAGGACGACTGGGTCTACGACCACTACTTCGAGACGTCGGAGCAGGTGGAGGAGTACGCCGAGGCCGTCCTTTCGCCCCGGCCCGGGCGTACGATCCGCAGCCCGAAGCCCGAGCCGCCGCGTGGCGCCTCGGCCTTGCGCGACGCCTGAGGGACACGACCCCATGCCCCAACACGCCAAGATCACTCCCCGAACGCTCAAGGGTTTTCGCGACTACCTGCCCGAGACCATGATCCCGCGCGAGCGGCTCATCGAGACCGCCCGCCGCGTCTACCGCTCGTACGGTTTCAGCCCCATCGATACCCCGGCCCTGGAGTACCTCGAGGTGCTCTCCGGCAAGGGAGGCGACGAGAGCGACAAGCAGCTCTACCAGTTTTGCGACCGCGACAAGCGCTGGGTGGGAATGCGGTTCGACCTGACCGTGCCGCTGGCCCGGTTCGTCGCGCAACACCTGGACGACTTGCCGATTCCCTTCAAGCGCTACCACATCGCGGCCGTGTGGCGCGGCGAGAACACGCAGCGCGGCCGCTACCGCGAGTTCGTGCAGTGCGATTTCGACACGATCGGCACGCGGTCGGCCGCCGCCGACATCGAAACGGCCCTGGTGATCTGCGACCTCTTGCGGGCGATCGGCTTCGAGGCGTTCACCCTGCGGATCAACCACCGCATGGTCCTTGCCGGACTGCTGGAGAAGCTCGGTCTGTCGGGGCAGTCGGTCGCGATTCTCCGGGCGCTCGACAAACTCGCCAAGATCGGCCCCGAGAAGGTCGCCGAGGAGATGAAGGCCACCGCCGGCACCACCGACCAGCAGACCCACGAGGTGCTCCGACTGGCCGGCATCTCGGGCACGAACGACGAGGTGCTCGCGCAGTTGGGACCGTTGGTGGCCGGCAGCGCGACGGGAGAGGCGGGCGTGGACCGGTTGGCCGAGGTCCTGGCCGGCCTTCGGGCCGCCGGCGTGCCGGACGTACGAGTGCGGCTCGACGTGGCCATCGCCCGAGGGCTCGACTACTACACCGGCACCATCTACGAAACCTATCTCGATGCCCTGCCGGCCATCGGCAGCGTCTGCTCGGGCGGGCGCTACGACAACCTCGCCGGGCTGTTTACCAGCCACGAGTTGCCGGGCGTGGGAGCCTCGCTCGGACTGGACCGCCTGCTAGCGGCCATGGAAGAGCTTGGAATGATCGAAAAGGTCGCCACGCCCGCGCCGGTGTTCATTGCCTACTTCGACTCGACGCGGCTGCACGACTACCTGAAACTGGCCGCGGCGGTGCGCTCGGCGGGCATCGGGGTCGAGGTCTTTCCCGAGCCCAAGAAGCTCGGCCAGCAGCTCAAGTACGCCGACCGGCGGGGCTTCCGCGTGGCCCTGATCGCCGGATCGCGGGAATTCGAGTCCGGCCGGTGCCAAGTGAAAGACCTGCAAAGCGGCGGCCAGCGCGACGTGCCCCTGGAGCCCGACGCCAAGAGCCTCGTCGCCGCCTTGCATGAAATCCTGCAATAGTCCTTCCTCCGACATCCGATATCCCTCATGGCCAACCGCGACAACCATTACGAGGCGGCCTTCGAGGAGTACCTCCGCCGGCGCGGCGTGCCTTACGTGGCGGTCGACGAGGGACGCCGCAGCCTCTTGGCCGACGGCGAGTCGCTGAAAAGCCTCGACTTCATCGTCTCGTCGAGGGGGCCGATCACGTGGTTGGTCGATGTCAAGGGGCGACGCTTTCCCTCGGGAGACGAGCAAAAGCAATACTGGAAGAATTGGTCCACGCGCGACGACCTGCGCAGCCTGGCGCAGTGGGAGGAACTGTTCGGCGAGGGGTTTTGCGGACTGTTCGTGTTCGCCTACAACATCGTGGGCGACCGGGCGCCGTTGCCGCCCGAGCAGCTCTTCGAGCATCGGGGCGGCCTGTACGGGTTCGTGGCCGTGAGGCTGGCCGACTACGCGGCGCACAGCCGCCCCATCTCGCCCCGCTGGGACACCGTGGCCGTGTCCACCGCCGAGTTCCGCCGGCTTGCCCGGCCCATGGACGATCTTCTGGCCGGCGCGTTGGCCGACCCACGGCACGGCATCGCGGTCCCCGAGGTCCACGCGGTGGATACGTCGTCTCATCCAACGTGCAGAACGAGGCCATCGGACGATTCCTTCCCCTAGGGAGGCGACCATGAACCGATTTTTCGTACCACGTCTGACTTGTATTGTCGTCACGGCGGCATGGCTGTTGCTCGTGGGCCTGCCGTCCAATCCAGCCCGGTCCGCGGACGATGCCCCGTTGCCCCCGGGAGTCAAAGCCGTTTGGGACCTCGCGAAAGCACACCGCCAGGCCACGCCGACGCGCGAGCGGGTTTCGATCAACGGTTTGTGGCGATGGCAGCCGGCCGGCAAGTCCGACGAGCTGCCCTCCGGCGGCTGGGGATACTTCAAGGTCCCAGGTTGCTGGCCGGGGATTAGCGACTACATGCAGCACGATTGCCAGACGCTCTACGTCCACCCGAGCTGGCAAGGCGTCAAACCCGGCGAGGTCAGGGCCGCTTGGTACCAGCGCGAGATCACGATACCCAGGGAGTGGGCCGACCGGCGCATCACCCTGTGGGTCGAGTATCTGAACTCCAGCGCGACGGTCTTCGTCGACGGCAAGAAGGCCGGCGAGATACGGTTTCCCGCGGGCGAGGTCGAACTGACCTCGTTCTGCACGCCAGGCGGCAACCACGTGCTGAGCCTCTTGGTCGTCGCCAAGCCGCTCCACGAGGTGATGCTCTCGTTCAGCGACACGAACGCGGCCCGGCGGGCCGGCGGCCGTGTCGATCGCCGCGGCCTTTGCGGCGATGTCTACCTCGTGGCCACGCCGCCGGGGCCGCGACTGGGCGACGTTCGCGTGACCACGTCGGTGCGCAAGGGCGAAATCACCGTTAGCGCGGCCCTGGAGCACCTCGCGCCCGACGCGCGGTACACTCTGCGCGCCGCGGTCGGCGACGGCGGGCGCAAGGTCCGCGAGTTCGCCAGCGCCGCCTTTCGCGCGGCCGATCTCCGGGAGGGCCGCTTCACGCTGACCGAGAAATGGAAGCCCGAGAAGCTCTGGGACCTCCACACGCCCGGGCATGTCTACGAGGCGACCGTCTCGCTGGCCGACGAGAAGGGCAACGTGCTCGATGCCGGCCTGCCGGAGCGCTTCGGCTTCCGCGAATTCTGGATCGACGGGCGAGACTTCTACCTCAACGGCACGCGGATCTTCCTCTCGGCACTGCCCTTGGACAACGCCCAGGTCAGCGCCTTGGCCGCAAGTTACGCGGGGGCCAAGGAAAGCCTCTTGCGCCTGAAGCAGATCGGCATCAACTTCGTCTACACCCACAACTACGGCTGCGAGCCGGGCACGCACCTGAGCTTCGAGGAGAGCCTGCGAGCGGCCGCCGCCGTGGGCATGCTCGTGGCCCTCTCGCAGCCCCATTTCGCCCAGTACGACTGGCAAATG
>JANLFZ010000278.1:0-7513 GCA_024653385.1 Thermoguttaceae bacterium
GGGTGGCATTGGGGCAACCGCGGCGCGGTAACCAGCGCCGCCATCGAGAAGCCCCACCGCAGTGGCTGGCGCCCCCTGGTGGAATGCGAGTTCGACCTGGCCTATGCGCCGCTGATGGAACTGGACTACGGCGCCGGACGGCTGATGGTCTGCACCCTCGACCTGGAAGACCACGTTCCCCTGGACCCCGCGGCGCAGCGCGTTGCCGGACGCATCGTCGACTATGCGATGCACTTTCCGCTAGCTCCCCGGGCGAGCAAGGTTGTGTATCTCGGCGGCGCGGCGGGCGCGGCGTGGCTGGACCGGATCGGCGTGAGCTACGAGCGGTCCGAGTCGCTTAGCCCGGGCACCGATCTGCTGCTGGTGGGCGCGGACGCGAAGATCGACGCCTCGGCGCTTCGCGCCTACGTGGAACAAGGCGGCAAGGCGTTCTTCTTGCCCCGTTCGGAGGCAGACGGACCCTTGGGTGTCACCTTCAAGCAGGCCGCGGCTGATTTCGCCGGATCGCTGTCCGTGCCCGATTGGCCGGAAGCAAGGGGCCTAAGCGCCTCCGATCTGCGCTGGCGCACCTATCTCGACTCCGCCCCTTGGATCGTGGGTGCCGGCGCGGATATCGGGGCCGACGGCCTGGTGGGCCGCAAAGTGATGCAAAAGGGCGTGGCGATCTATTGTCAGGTCGATCCGGACCGCTTCCAGGCGGACACCAAGACCTATTTCCGCTACACGCGGTGGAGGTGTACCCGGGCCGTGGCCCAGCTCCTGGCCAACCTCGGCGCCAGTTTCCCGGTGGACAGGCGGGTATTCGCCCCCCTCGACAACGCGGCTCCCGGCCAGGAGGCCCTCGGAACCCTGGGATACTATCATCCCGATTATCGCACCGATTTCCCCATGGGAGACAATCCCTACCGTTACTACCGATGGTAGGGCCATGGCGCAGCCGCCGCGCGCCGAACTTGGTCGAGGCAAACCGCCACGGCACGCGCGTGGCGATCCAGGAGCGGATGGCGGCCGGGTGGGCGCTGTTCTCTGACGCGCTTGGCGACGACCTCGACGCACGCCCACTGCTGACCGCTGCCGGGACGGCGTTATCCGACGCACAAGCCGTGTCCCGGCAGCGGACAAGCCGTGGCAGACTCCCAAGATTGTGCGAGCCGGTTTAGAGCCTCCACGGCGAACGCATGGCGCGAGCGATCCAGCGGTTGGCCTCGGCGTCGCCCGGGAATACCTCGCGCACGGGGTCCCAGCGCAGCGCGCGACCGGTCCAGTGGGCGATGCAACCGAGGTGCGAGACGATCGTCGAGCGGCATCCTGCCTCCACGTCGCAGGCGGTGCGCTTCCGCGTGCGGATGCAGTCGAGCCAGCCCTCGTGGTGATTGTGGACCGCGTGGCTGTGGTCGTTCCAGACGGGCGAACGTTCGATGACCTGTTGCGGGTAAAACTTGAGGTAGCCTTGGCGTCCGACGTGAATCCAACCGTGCTCGCCCACGAACAAGGCCCCGAACGGCTGGATGGCGGTGTTTTCGTCCCAGCCGGGCGGTATGTCGTGTTTGCCTCGTTCGAGTTTCCAGGTGACCTGCACCAGTGTGCCCGAGGCGTACTTGTAGGTCAGCGATGGCACCTGGCCGGTCTCGGGCGGGATGATCTCGACCGGGCCGCTCTGGTCCATGCCCAGGCCCCATTGGACGACGTCGAAGGCGTGGACCGCGTTGCTGGTCAGATTCAGTCCGCCGAAATCGCGGCAGAAGTGCCAAGGCACCACGCCGTGCGGCTGGCCGTAGGGGTGGAACGAATGATGGTAGGGCCGCCAGGGCGCGGGTCCCAGCCAGAGATCCCAGTCGAGTCCCTCGGGCACGGGCTCGGCGGGCAGGCTGACGTCGGTCGAGGTGCCCGGGAAGGTCACGTAAACGATCTGAATCTTGCCCAGCGCGCCGGCCAACACCAAGTCGCAGGCCTTGCGGAAGGCGCCGTCGGACCGTTGTTGCAGCCCGGCCTGGAACACCCGGCCGTATCGGCGCACCGTGTCGATCATCGCGCGGGCTTCCTGGATGGTCAGGCAGCACGGCTTCTCGCAGTAGACGTCCTTGCCGGCCTTGGCAGCCATTACGGTGGCCAGCCCTTGCCAGCGGTCGCCGGTAGCGATGACCACGGCGTCGATGTCGGGCCGGGAGATCACGTCGCGCAGATCGTTGATGGCATCGCAGCCGCGGTACTTGCCGCCTGGCGCGGCCGTGGCGTACGCCTCTTCGACAACCGCCTTGGCGCGCTCGCGGCGCGAGCGATCGACGTCGCAGACCGCGACGACCTGGCAGGTAGGATAATTCACGAAACAACGGAGGTGTCCTTGGCCCATGGCCCCAATGCCGATCATCCCCAGAGCGATGCGGTTGCTTGGGGCCGTCGCACCGTCGAGACCGAAAACCACCGAGGGCAAGACCCAGGGGGCCGAAACCGCGGCAGCGGTTTTCAACAGACGGCGGCGCGAGAGCAAAGGCCGATTCGGTTCCATGATGCGTTCCTCCTCCGGGCAGGATACAAGGATGACGGAGGCCATGATGGCACACAAAGGCCCGCCGCACAAGTCCCGGGGCTTCTAGCGGCTGGAAGGACGCGACAGGCCAAGCGTTGGGGCTTCGCGGCTTACGCGCTTTGCCTCAGCTCGTCGAACTGGATCTCGTACAGGCGCCGGTAGAAGTCGCAGCGGCCCAGAAGTTCGTGGTGGGTGCCGACGTCGGCCAGCCGGCCGTCCTGCACCACGGCGATCCGGTCGGCCAGCGCCAGCGCGCCGAGGCGATGGGTGATGATCACGGTCGTGCGTCCGCGCATGAATCGCTCGAGGACTTTCTGGATGAGCTTCTCGCTTTCGAGGTCGACCTGGCTGGTGGCCTCGTCGAGGATGAGGATGGAAGGATTGCGCAGGATCGCCCGGGCCAGGGCAATGCGTTGCCGCTGCCCGCCCGAGAGCTGCCCGCCCATCAGGCCGACCACGGTGTGGTAGCCCTCGGGCAATTCGGTTTCGATGAAGCGGTGGGCGTGAGCCTGGCGTGCCGCCTCGACGACCTCGGCCTCGGTCGCCCAAGGCGAGCCGTAACGGATGTTCGCCAGGACCGTGTCGTCGAAGAGGAGGGGGTCCTGAGTGACCAGGCCGATCTGGCGGCGCAGGTCGCGCAGGCGAACCTCGGGCAGCGGAATGCCATCGAGGCGGATGACGCCTTCGGTGGGGTCGGCGAACCGCGGGATCAGGTTGGCCAGCGTGGTTTTCCCGCAGCCGCTGGGCCCCACGATTCCCAGCGTCTCGCCGAAACGGATCTCCAGGTTGATGTCGCAGAGCACGGGATGGCCCGGCTGGTAGGCGAAGTGGACCCCTTCGAACACTAGGCTCTTGCTGTGCCGGCCCAGGGGTCGGGGACGCGCGGGATCGCGCACCTGCGGCTCGCGGTCCAACAGGGCATAGATGCGGTCGGCCGCGGCGGCGCCGGCCTGAAGCTGGGTGAAGACGTCGGAGAGCTTGCGCGCGGGGTCGGCCGCCCCGGCCAACAGGCCGAAGAAGACCAACAGCGACTCGATCGTCAGGGGCCGCGCGCTCATGCGAATGCCCAAGAGGTGCGTCTCGCCCTGAAGCACGAGGTAGGCCCCCGCCAGCATCGCCAGGCAGATGATCAACATGCCCATCACCTCGATGACCGGCTTCGAAAGGGCGTCCCAACCGGCGATGCGCATCGACTTCTGGAAGTATTTCTTGCACACCCGCTGGAACCGCCTGCGCTCTTGGCGTTCCATGGTGAAGGCCTTCACGATCTTAATGCCTTGGAAGGTCTCGGCCAGGGTGTTGTAGAGTTGAGCCATTTCTTCCATGGCGCGGCGGTTGGCTCGCTTGAGCGTCCGGGCCAAGGCGCGGATCAACAAGGCAGCCAACGGAGCGATGACCAGGGAGAGCACCAAGAGCCGCCAGCAGATCAACGCGGCGCCGATCAGGCAGGCCGCCATCTTCAGCGGCTCCCGCACCAGCTTGCCGAAGAGGATGTTCATGCCGGTCACCAGGGCCTGCATGTCGTTGGTGAAGCGGCTCATCAGGTCGCTGGTCCCTTCGTTGCCGAAGGTGGCGACGTCCATGCGCAGCGTGCGCGCGAAGAACAAACGCTGTAGCTCGAGGCCGCCCAGGTTCGCGAGCCTGGCCACCAAGAGGTTGTTGGCCACCAGGAACAGATCCTTGACCAGCGTTCCCAACAGCACCAGCCCGAGAAACAGCAACAGCGTGCGGAACGGGGCGCGGGGCAGGTAGTCGTCGATCCAGGGGCGTACCCACTCGTAGCGGGCCAGGGTGTTCTGCTCGGCCTCCAAGCGGGCCTCGGCCTGAGCCAACCTCGCCGCGGCTTGCTTCTTCCGGGCCTCGTCGGGCGCCGCCAAGTCCTTTTCGGCCTCGCTTCGCGCTTGGGTCCACTGGCGAACATTCGCCCGCGACTTCTGGATCTCCTCGGCGATCCAGTCCTGAAGCGACTGGTTGCGTCCGGCGATCACCACGAACGGATACAATGCGGTGATGTTCCCTCCCCACAGCCCACCCACCAGCAAGGCGGTGAGTACCGAGGCGACGAAGGTTACGCGATGGCGCAGCGCAAGACGGAGGGCCCTGCCGAAACTGTTCATCCTTGAGCGCTTTCTGCGAAGCTTGGCAATCTAGGCAGTCTGAGGCGATTTGATTCGCAATGGCGTCCGTGCGACCCGCGGGCTAGGACCGTTGTAGCAAAATCGAGCCCGTCGGCCAAGTTGAAAACGGCAGTTGCCGCGCGGATTGGCGGATTTGCCGCAAAGCCAAAGCGTGCCCGCCGGGTTGCCGTCCACGTGGACCATGAGGTGGTTGACAGGGCCCCTTGGGCCGGCGAAACTCTAGATTTTCGGCGATCGCCTTTGGGCGAGGCTTGTCGAGGCGGGCCGGTTGCACCGGCGCGATTGGACCACTCGTTGACGACGCGAGGACGCTCTATGGAAGTCATCATCAGCGAAACCTACGAAGAGATGAGCCGTCTGGCAGCGCGCGAGGTCGCCAGGATGCTCAACAGCAAGCCGAATGCGGTGTTGGGTCTGGCGACCGGCTCCACGCCGCTGGGGCTCTACAAGGAACTCGTGCGGATGCACAAGGAGGAGGGCCTCGATTTCTCCCAGGTGACCACGTTCAATCTCGACGAGTACGTGGGCCTGACCAAGGACCATCCGCAAAGCTACCACTACTTCATGCACGAGAATCTGTTCAAGCACATCAACATTCCCGTGCAGAACGTGTATATCCCCTCGGGGACGACCGACAACTACCGGGCCTTTTGCGCCTGGTACGAGCAGCGGATCCGGGAGGTGGGGGGCATCGATCTCCAGATCTTGGGGATTGGATCCGACGGGCACATCGCGTTCAACGAGCCGTCCAGCTCGCTGGGCTCGCGCACGCGGATCAAGACGCTGGCGCGCCAGACGATCGAAGACAATGCCCGGTTTTTCGAGAAGATCGAGGATGTGCCGGTCTTCGCCATCACGATGGGCGTGGGCACGATCCTCGAGGCCCGGCAGATCATCCTGGTTGCCAACGGCGAGAAGAAGGCCGACGCCGTCGCCAGGGCCGTCGAGGGGCCGGTGACGAGCATGATCACGGCCAGCGCGCTCCAGCTTCATCCGGACTGCACCGTGTTTCTCGATCGCCCGGCGGCCGGCAAGCTCCAGATGATCGATTACTACCAGTGGGTCCAAGCCAAGCAGCCCGGGGCGCCGAAGACCTGACGGCGTTGGTCAAGCGCAGTGGACGCCGGAAGGGGACAGGCCCAAGTTCGCGCTCCTTCGCCGCGAAAACGGGGGGAGACTCCCCGTGAACGGTCACGGCCAGGGCAGAGGGCCGGGCAGGCGCGTCGACGTCAATCCGAGGGGAACGGCGGCGGCTGGCCGTTGAGTTCGTTCAAGGCGTTGCGCGCGGCGCGCTGCTCGGCCTCTTTCTTGTTCCGGCCCCATGCCGGCTGATAGCGGTTCGAGCCGATCTGGGCCGAGATCTTGAAGCACTTGCTGTGATCGGGGCCTTTTTCGTCGAGGAGCTGATAGGTCGGCGTGACGCCGTGCTCGCGCTGGGCAACCTGTTGGAGGAGCGACTTGTAGTTCCCGCCCACGTCGCCGCCGGCAGCCGCTTCGATCTCCGGACCGAGCCAGCGCTGGATGAAGGGCCTGGCGGCCGCGTCGCCTCCGTCGAGGTAGATCGCGGCGATGAGCGATTCGAAGACGTCGGCCAACAGGGAGCTGGGCACGTTGGGACTGGTCGTCATGCCCTTGCCGAGAATGAGGAAGTCCTTCATTCCCAGGGCCTGGCTGATGCGGGCGCACGTCTGCCGGCTGACGACGATCGACTTCAGGCGAGTCATTTCGCCTTCAAGATAATCGGGGAACATGCGGTAGAGCATCTCGCAGACCACCGCCCCGAGGATGGCGTCGCCGAGAAACTCCATGCGCTCGTTCGAGGCCAACCGGTGCAAGGCCCCCGAGGCATGGGTAAGGGCCGCCCGCAATAGGCCCTTGTCTCGAAATGTGTAGCCAATCCGTTCTTCGCATGCCCGAAGCACGGGCGCCAAATCCGCGTCCGTGTCGGGGTGCCCATCCGTACTCATACCGCCGACTCGTGCCAAACGCGTGACCCCACCACGGGGCAGGCCCCATAGACAAGCCTATCAGGGGAGTCGATTTCTGTCAACCCGGTTGCGCCGGCATGCGTCGAGCGGTCGAGCGATTGGTGGCTCCATCAGCCGACCCGGCGGGGCGTTTGGCCCGGGCGACGCGCGGGCGACTCGATATCGCGCCGGTCGTCTGGATGCCACAAGGGAAGCCCTTCGCGCAGACGTGCTGCAAGGACCTCCACCTTTTCCTTGGTGCCCGGCATGGCGTCGGTCCCGTCGTAGTTCTCGTGATCGACGTCGGGCGGCTCGAAGTCCCACCACCCCATTTTGATTGCCTCCAAGATGGACTTCGGCACGGAACGCCTCCCTTTTCGACTGGGTGAGAGCTTTCGAGGGCAGCCCGGTTTCCCGCGGCGACAGGGCTATGCCGCGGGAACGGTCTCGGTGAGGATGGTCACGGGATTCTCAAAGACTCGATCATGCTTGTCGATTCCATGAGCCGCGTTAATTGGCGCACGCGGATGGGGTCGAGAGGGCCGCAGCGGCCTCCTGAACACGCGGCGCCGCGCACGCCGATCCAATCGGGTTCCACGGACAGCGCCTCGGGAATGGTGTCGACGGAGAGCGACCCGGCCAGGACCACGAGCATCCCGCCGGCGCGGATGCCCGCAACCACCGAAGCCAGTTCGTGCAACGTGAACCAGTCCATCAGGTTGCCCCGCGACTTGTCGAACGTATCCACGATCGCCGCGCGGCAACCGTTCGCGCGGCCGGCGACCAGCACCTCGCCCGGAGGCGGTGCCGCGGCAGCAAGCCAGTCGGCGTAAAGGACGGCCATGGGCTGGACACCGGCCGGAAGCCCGGCAAGAACATCG
>JANLFZ010000278.1:7523-8403 GCA_024653385.1 Thermoguttaceae bacterium
GTGCCAACGGCGAGACCAGTCCGCATGACGCGCGCAACCCGCCAAACCCATTCTCGCGTACGATACGCCGCGAGGGAAATCAGCCCATTCGGACCGATCCCAGTCGCACAATTCGCCCAGCGCAACGCCGACCGGCACGGTTCCCCCGACGACCCGGGTGACCTCTTCGACCACGCGAGGGTCGGGAGGGCCGAGTGGTCCGCGCCGCGGGTCCTGGACATCGATCAAACCGGCACCGGCCCCAAGGGCGATGCGGGCTTCCCACGCGTTGCGCACGCTGACCATGAGCTGCGTCATGATCTGCTCCGCAAGGGTTTCCGTACTGGCTCGCTGGGCTCAGATCGACGACGTCCGGGGGACAAGCTCATACCCAGAAGCACCACCCATCATATACCGCCCCACCCCAGCCAGACAAGGGCCACACCGGGCGATTCAGCGCAAATCAACTCTCCTGGGTGGGTGTCTTGATTGCCAAGGGCGTTTCGGTTCTCTTGGGTGTTTTCGCGACACTCGACGATGCAGCCCTCGGCTGCGCAATGCGCCATCGACCATGTCCCATCCACCCGACTCGACCTCGTCCCACCGCCTGGTTGTTCTGGTAATCTCGCTCCTCTTAGTAGCGTACGTGGCGGCGGCGGCTTGGGGATTGCCCCAGCAAGGAACCGAGGCGATCGCGCAACAGACGGCCGGCGGCCACGGACACGAACCCTCGCGCTCGGCGACCCCAGCGCCACCGCACTGGACCATCTTGCCGTTTGCGTTGTTGCTGGGCGCAATCGCCGTGTTCCCGCTCGCCCCACGAATCAACCACTGGTGGGAGAGCAATCTCCACCGGTTCTACGTCGCGGCGGGTTTGGGGCTAGTCACGTTGCTCTACTAC
>JANLFZ010000026.1:0-3260 GCA_024653385.1 Thermoguttaceae bacterium
TTCCTTGCTCTCTCATGTTTGCCCAACTTATTGTTTTACAGGCCCAAAGCGGCCGCCCGGCGCCGCGGGGTGCCCCATTCTGCCCCAGGGCGCGAGGCGTGTCCAGCCGCGGACGTGCCGGCGAAGAGTCAGATCATGATGCGTTCCGATTCCCAGAAGCGTTCCACGCCTTCGGCCTTGGCGATGACCGTGACGCCGCTATCGGTGACGGTAAAGCCGCGGGCGAAATCGAGCTTCGGATCGTAACCGATCTCGGCGCCGGCGGGGATGTGGACGCCCTTGTCGATAATCGCCCGGCGCACCCGCGCGTGCCGCCCGATGTTCACCCCCGCAAAGAGGATCGAGTCTTCGACCTGGGCGAAGCTGTTGACGCGGACCTGGGGACCAAGGATCGAGCGTTCGACACGGCCGCCCGAGACGATCGTCCCCGCGCAGACGATGCTATCCAGCGCGTACCCACGGCGGTGCTCCTCGGCGAAGACGAACTTCGGCGGCGGCAGGTTGGGTTGGTAGGTGCGGATCGGCCAGTCGGCATCGTACATGTTCAGCTCGGGATCGACCGAAACCAGATCGAGGTTCGCCTCGTAGTAGGCGTCCAACGTGCCCACGTCCCGCCAATACAGGTCCTTCTTGCGGTTTTCGTCGCGGAACGGGTAAGCGTACACCTTGCCCGTCGGCAGAATCGCCGGAATGACGTCGCCGCCGAAATCGTGGCGGCTGCCGCGACGCGTCGCGTCCTTGCAGAGTTCCTCGAAGAGGAACCGGGCCGAGAACACATAGATACCCATCGACGCCAGGCAGTGCTCGGGATCGCCGGGGATGGGTTTGGGGTCGGCGGGTTTCTCCTCGAAGCCGAGCACGCGGTTTTCGGTATCGACCTCCATCACGCCGAACTGCCGCGCGGCCTCGGCGCGCCGGCGCCGCAAGACGCCGATGGTGGCCAGGGCCCCGCTCTCGATGTGGAACTCCAGCAGGCTCCGGTAGTTCATTTTGTAGATGTGGTCGCCCGCCAGAATCACGACGTACGTGGGCCGGTCCTTGTCGGTGCCCAATTCCTTCTCGATCGTGTAGATGTTCTGGTAGACCGCGTCGGCGGTTCCCTGGTACCAGCTCTCGTCGATGCGCTGCTGCGGGGGCACGACGTCGGCAAACTCGCCCAACTCGCGGCAGAAGTACCGCTGCCAGCCGACGTTGATGTGCCGGTCGAGGCTCATCGCCTTGTACTGGGTGAGGATCAGGATCTTCTTGATGCCGCTGTTGAGGCAGTTCGACAAGGTGAAGTCGATGATCCGGTACGCGCCGCCGAACGGCACGGCCGGTTTGGCCCGGTCGCGCGTCAAGGGCTCCAAACGCGACCCCTTCCCACCGGCCAGGACCACCGCAATCGTCTGCTCCTTCATGAGATCCCCTCCTGTGCGATTGGAAATGCCGGGTGCAACGCCGCCGCCGCAGGCGTTCGAGGCGTCTTGGGCCTATTGTAGCGTTCCGCCCCGGCCGGCTACAGCCGGATTTTCGCGGGCCGGCCGGTCGCCTGCCGCGCGGGAATGCGATCACCCGTCGAGCCACTGGCGCTGCCACAACTCGAAGACCAAGAGGGCCCAAAGGCGATAGCTGTGGTCGGACCGGCCGGCCAGGTGCGACTCGACGAGCGAGGCGACCGCTTCGGGCCGAAACAGCCCCCGGCCCAACGTGCGCCGGTCGAGCAGCACATCGCGCGCGAACCCGGCCAGGGGCCCGCGGAACCAATGGTCCAAGGGCACGCCGAACCCCATCTTCGGCCGTGTCCGGATTTCGCGCGGCAACAGGTCGGCAAAGGCCCGGTGCAAGATGCGTTTCCCCTTGCCAAAGCGGAACTTGTGCCGCAGCGGCATGCGCGCGGCCAGCTCGACCACGCGATGGTCCAAGAACGGAGGACGCGTCTCCAGCCCGTGGGCCATCGACGCGATATCGACCTTCGTCATCAAATCGCCGGGAAGGTACGTCACCAGGTCGGCCAGGCTGATCCAGGTGACCGGGTCGCGTCCCGCGCTTTGGGCCGCGCCCGCAGCGAGGAACTCCATGGGGTCGGCATCGGGCAGGACGCGCAGGAAATCGTCGGTATACAGCTCGGCCCGCCGCCATTCGTTGAAGATCGCGATCCACTCCAGATAACGCCGCAGGGGCGGCTGCCCCATCGCCTCGGTAAAACGCCGCAACCGGCGCAGAAGCGACTTTTGCCGCGCGCTGCCCGGCAGCCGCTGCCAGAACCGGGCCGACGCCAGGCGGCGCAACAGCCGGGGAAGCCGGTCCACTCCTTGGGCCAACCACACGGCCCGGTAGCGCGGGTAGCCGGCGAACAGCTCGTCCCCCCCATCGCCCGTCAAGGCCACGGTGACATGCTGCCGTGTCAACTCGGCGACGTACCAAGTGGGCACCGCCGAGCTGTCGGCAAACGGCTCGTCGTAGTGCCAGACGAGCTTGGGCAGAATGCCCACCGCGTCGGGCTCCACCCGAAACTCCTGGTGCACCGTGCCGAACCGCTCGGCCACGAGTTGGGCGTAGCGGGTCTCATCGTACTCGGGAACCGGGAAGCCGATCGAGAACGTCCGCACCGGCTGGCTCAAGAGCCGCTGCATCAGGCCCACGATGATCGTCGAATCGGTCCCGCCCGACAGAAAGGCGCCCAGCGGCACCTCGCTTTCCAATCGCAGTCGGACCGCCGAGGTCAAGAGTTCGCGCAACTGGCCGGCGTAGTCGTCGATCGGGCGATCGTCCTCGCGCTGGAAGTCGGGCTGCCAGTACCGCCGGACTTCCAGGCGGCCCTCGCGGTAGATCGCCAGGTGCCCCGGCGGAAGCTTCGAAAACCCCCGGAAGATCGACTGCGGATGGGGCACGTACTGGTACGTCAGGTAGGCGTCCACCGCCTGGGGATCCAACGCCCGCGGTACGGTCGGCACCTCCAACAGGCTTTTCAGCTCGCTGCCGAACAGCAATCGCCCGGGCTCGAGGCGATACACAAGCGGTTTTTCGCCGAGCCGGTCCCGGGCCAGGACCAGTTGCCGGCGCGGCCCGTCCCACAGGGCCAAGGCAAACATGCCGTTGAGGTGGTCGACGAAGTGCGGCCCCTCGTCCTCGTACAGGTGGACGATCACCTCGGTATCGCTGTGCGTGCGGAAGCGATGTCCCGTGCCCTCCAGCCGTCGGCGCAAATCCCGATAGTTGTAGATCTCGCCGTTGAAGACGATCCATACCGTGCCGTCTTCATTCGAAAGAGGCTGCCG
>JANLFZ010000026.1:3270-18841 GCA_024653385.1 Thermoguttaceae bacterium
GAGGGTACGGCAGGGTGAGCAGGGTGGCGACCATAAACCCGCCAAAGATCGCTAGGCCGCCGAGGCGCGGGATGGCTCCCTGATGTCGGCGCCGGCCGCCGGCCACGTCGATGACCGCCAGGCGGCGGTGCCCCAGGGCCACCCCGGGCGTGGCGCCGTAGACCGGCCGCGTCTGAAGCTCCGTCACCCAGAGGCCCTCGTCGTCCGGCCCGCGGTGGCGAAGCGATTCGACCATCCGCCGCAACGCCGGAGCGTCCAGCGCCTTGTCGGGCTCGGTCCAGACGGCCCCGGTGATGCCGCACATGACGCGCTCGCGGGACCTAGGGAGATTTCAATCGCCAGCCGGGATTCGTCACGGGCTTTTGGCCTTCGGGCAAAGGCTCGACGAGCTTGGCATACAACTCGGGCCTGCGGGCGCGAAGATAGCGCCGCCCGCCCGACAGCTCGATCTTCTCCGGCGTGCAGAGGCCCACCACCACGTCGTCGCCCAAAGCGCTCGATTCGACGAGGATCTCGCCGAACGGGTCGAGAATCATCGCCCCGCCGGTCTTGATCGTGTCGTGGTCCACGCCCACCGCGTTGGTGAACACGTAGTACAGGCCGTTCTCATACGCCCGGGCCGGAAGCCACCGCAACAGCCAGCCCCGGCCCTTCGGACCGGTAAACTCCATGCGTAGCGGCACCGGGTCGCGCTGGCGGTTGTCCCAAAGCCTCTTGTCGATCGTCCCGCGGCCCGGCATGGGGCTGGGCAATCCGCACGTCACATGCGGGGCGAACACGACTTCGGCGCCCAAGAGGGCCACGATCCGCGGGTTCTCGACCAGGTTGTTGTCGTAGCAAGTCAGAATGCTCGCCTGAATCCCGCACAGGTCGAATACCCGGTACTCGCTCCCCGAGGTGAGATACGGGCTGATAAACGCGTGGAGCTTGCGGTGCTTGGCCACGAAGCCCTCGGGCGAGACCGCCACGTAGGTATTGAACAAGAGATCGCCGTCGCGCTCGACCAAGCCCGCCAAGAGCGCCGCCCCGAGGGCCCTCGACAAACCGATCAGGCGCTCGGTGCTGGGGCCGCCGGGCACGGGCTCGGCCAGGGCGCAGAGCGCATCGCGGGAAAGCGTCTGAAGAAACGTGTACCCCGTGATCGAGCACTCGTGAAAACTGACGATCTCGGCTCCTTGCTCGACGGCGCGGCGCGCCAGGGCCTCGATCCGACCCAGGTTGTACTCTTTGTCGGCGTCGCGGGCCTCGAACTGAGCAGCGGCAATCCGGATGTCGCGCATCGTGAAATCCGTGCGGAACGCAAGGGAGGCAAAACCCGGTGCGTATGGTGACGGATGGAGCACCCGGCGTCAAGTCACCGAGATCCTTTCGCGGCTTGACACCGCCGGTTCGGCCCGCGTAGACTCAACCCCTGTCTACCACCCCCAGAAGGAGACCGTCCATGAACCGCGACCACGCTTGGACCCGACGCCGAATCCTATCCGCCGGTGCCGCGGTAGCTGCCGCGACTATCGTTCCCCGTCACGTGCTTGGCGGCGAGGGCCACAAGCCGCCCAGCGAGACCCTCAACGTTGCCGGGGTCGGAGTCGGGGGGATGGGCGGGGGCGACATCCGCAGCGTGGCGGCCCTCAAGGAGAACATCGTCGCCCTGTGCGATGCCGATCGCCGGGCCATCCAGCACAACGCCCGCGATTTCCCCAAGGCCAAGCAATATACCGACTTCCGCAAGATGCTGGAAACCCAGAAAGACATCGACGCGGTGCTGGTCGCCACGCCCGACCACTTGCACGCCGTGATCTCGATCATGGCGATGAAGCTGGGCAAGCACGTCCATTGCCAGAAGCCGTTGACCCATTCGGTCTACGAAGCCCGGCTCGTGGGTCAGGTGGCCAAGGAGACCAAGGTGGCCACGCAGATGGGCAATTTCGGCCAGGCCAGCGAAGAGCACCGCCTGATCGCCGAGTTGATCTGGGCCGGGGCGGTCGGTACGGTCCGCGAGGTGCACGCGGGCTCGAGCCGCCAGCCGTGGATCTCGCCACGCGGTATCCCACGCCCCAAGGAGACGCCGCCCGTGCCCGAGGGCCTCGACTGGGACCAATGGGTCGGCCCTGCTCCCATGCGCCCGTACCACCCGTGCTATCACCCCTTTTCCTGGCGGGGCTGGTGGGATTTCGGCACGGGCGTGCTGGGCGATATCGGTTGCCACGAGCTGTCGCCGGTGTTCAAGGCCCTGAAACTGGGGCACCCCCAGTGGATCGAGGCCTGCTCGTCGAACCACCAGATGCCGCCGGAGGTCGCCAACGAAACCGCTCCCGTCTCGTCGATCACCCGGTGGTTCTTCCCCGCCCAGGGCGACCGAGCTGCCGTGACCGTCACCTGGTGGGACGGCGGTTTGAAGCCGCCCCGGCCCGAGGAACTCGAAGGCGACCGCCAGTTCGCCGAGGGCGACTGGATGATGATCGTCGGCGACAAGGGCAAAATGCTTCGCCACCGGCTGATCCCCGACAGCAAGGCGCGCGAGTTCGGCAAACCGCCCAAGGTCCTGCCGCGCTCGCCGGGGCACTGGGTCGAGTGGATCAACGCCTGCAAGGGCGGCCCGCCCGCAGGCTCGAACTTCGTCGACCATGCCGCCCACCTGGCCGAGGTCGTGCTCTTGGGCAACATCGCCATCCGCACCGGCGAGAAGCTCTACTGGGACGCGGCGAACATGAAGTTCGTCAACAACGACAAGGCCAACGCCCTCGTCAACCCGCCCTACCGCGCCGGCTGGACGCTGTAACGGGCGTGAACCTCGTGGGCTGATCGCGCGTCTACGATTATGCGGGCCGACAGCAACGCCTGCTGCTGGGGTGGTACCTGATGCGGCGCGGCATCCGCCCGAGAGGCCCCAGACGGGGGAGACTCGGAACGAGGTGCCGGAGGGCACCGGGTTCGATTCTCCCCGTCGTCACTCAGATACTGTGGGCGTGCCAGACGCAAATCGCTCTGGGCACCGAGCGAAGTGTTGTCTGCTTGAACGATCCGCGAACGGTTATGGTGCGGTTTGGCGACGGTAGAATGTCGTCGAGAAGGCCTTTGGCTGGTTGCAGCCTCATCCAGGTCGCTCCTGGCAGCACTCCGGGTGCTGGAGTGTGCGCCAGCCATAGGCGGCTGTTCTCCTCCTCGGATGCCATCCAATTGGATAGCGCAACTGCCCGCCGGGAATGCAACCGTTGCCCGGGACCGTCTTGATTCTCGCGGCGAAGCCCACGAAGATAGGATGGTCCTCGTCGGGTGTGTTTGAACGGACTGGAGAAAACGACCGACTGCCGGTTGGAGTACATGCTTTTAAAGCCGGGGTTGTGGGTTCGAGTCCCACCGGCGCCACTTGCACGAGCATGGCGCTGTAGCTCAATGGCAGAGCACCGTAAAGTCTCTGACCAACCCCTCGTCGGTCTTCTATAGACTACTGGCAAGTCCCATTAAGGTCACGATGGCCAACAAGAGTCTGTTCGCTAGCCTGACGAGCCGATTCGCCCGCGCCGATACCGTCAACGAAGCAGGCGGGCGGGCCTACCGCCTGGAGCCGAAGCACGCCCTGGCGCAGCTTGCCGCCACCGGCTGCTTCAACGGCACCTACTACGCCCAGGCCGAAGAGCAACTGGCCACGCTAAAGGCGCTCATCGACCGGGTCGACGACAACGCCTTCCTCGCCAAGCTGGCGGTCTATGCTCGGCAAGAGGCCTTTATGAAGGACATGCCGGTAGCGATCCTCTTGGCTCTGTCGAAACGCGATACCCGGCTGTTTCGCCAGGTCTTCGACCGCGTGGTTGACAATGGGCGGACCTTGCGCACCCTGGTGCAGTTCGTGCGCAGCGGCCAGTTCGGCCGCAAGAGTCTGTCGTACGCGCTTCAGCGGGCGGTCCAGCGGTGGTTGAATGCCGCCTCGGTCGAGAAGTTGCTTTCGGCATCGATCGGCAACGATCCGAGCCTTCGGGATGTGCTGCGCCTGGCCCGGCCCACCCCGCCGGACAATGCCCGTCGTGCCCTATTCGGCTGGCTGACCGACAAGCCGGTGGAGAAGTGGGCACCGGCCACCGAGGCGGACCTGCCGGAAGAGGTTCAGGCCCTGGCCGCCTTCCGTAAGGCAGCGACGCCCGAGGCCCAGCTTCAGATCGTCGAAAACCTGAATGCCCGTTGGGACCTTCTGGCCGACGCTGCCAAGGGTCCAGCGGTGTGGGCGGCGATTGCCCGCAAGATGGGCCCTCAGGCCCTGCGCATGAACCTCAACACGCTGGTTCGTCATGGCGTCATCAGCCCGGATGCCGACCCGGAAATGATCGACTACGTGGCGGCGCGGCTGGCCGATCCCGAGGAAATCCAGCGCTCGCACCAGTTCCCGTACCAGTTCCTGGCGGCATACCTCAATGCCAACCGGGAGGTGCCGCGGAAGATCAAGACCGCTCTGCACAAGGCGGCGGAGGTCGCCTGCGGCAACGTGCCGGCATTGCCGGGTCCGGTGGTGCTCGGCTTGGACGTGTCGGGGTCGATGCAGTCGCCGATCACGGGCCATCGGGGACTTGGCGCGACCAGCAAGATGCGGTGTGTCGATGTGGCGGCGCTCATTGCCGCAGCCATCCTGCGGCGCAACCCGGAAAGCGTAGTCATCCCGTTTGACACGGCGGCCTACGAGGTCCAAATGGACCCGACCGACTCGGTCCTCAGCCTGGCCGGACGCCTTGCCAGCTACGGCGGTGGTGGCACCGATTGTTCCCTGCCCCTTGCCGTGGCCAACACCCGATACCCCAACCGGCGGTTTGCGGGCTGCGTGTTGGTAAGCGATCAGGAAAGCTGGGTTGGCGAGGGCCGCCACGGCTCGACGGCGGTGATGACCCAGTGGCAGAGCTTTGTTGCCAACCAGGTCCGCCTGCACGAGCGCGGCTGGGGTGGCCCGAAGTTGGTCTGCATCGACTTGCAGCCGTACACCACCACCCAGGCGCCGGAGCGGCAGGACATTCTGAACGTCGGCGGTTTCAGCGATGCCGTGTTCAGCGTCGTCGCAGCGTTCTTCAACGAGGACGCCGGCCGCTTCGTGGCTGAGGTGGAGGCGGTCGAAGTGTAGACGAGGACGCCCCCGGTTCAAGACTTCTTGGCCGGGGGCGTCTTCTTGCGGCTGGCGCGACGCGAATGTCACAGCCGGCCGACGAACAGTACACCGGAGGCTTTTCCGCGCTCGGCCCTGAGATCGGTCCCCATGTCTCCCCCCCAACACTCCCTCCGCAAGCTGCTGCCTGGCTTTGTCATTGCGGCGGGCACCCAGGTGGTGCTCGAGGTGGCCAAGGCCCTGCCGGACGGCGAACAGTTCAAACCGCCAGGAAGCGTAGGCGTGGTGCTGGAAAGCCCGGCGGACAATCAACATCCCTATCTGGTTCGCTTTGCCGACGGCGAGACGGTTCAGGCATACTTCGACGAATTGGCCCTGCGCCGCCGCGAGGTCGAGGACGAGTTGGGCGAAACCACGGAAGACTTGAGCCCTTGGATCATCTACCGCTGCCAGGTCGGCTCGAAGGCGTTCGGGCTGGCCTGCGAGGAATCCGACGACGACCTGCGCGGCATCTACCTGCCCCCAGCGAGGCTTCACTGGTCCCTGCGCCGGCTGCCGGAACAATTGGAGTTCAAGGCCGAGGAAACGGATGAAGTCTACTGGGAACTCGAGAAGTTCCTGCGGTTGGCCCTGAAAGCCAACCCCAATGTGCTGGAAACGCTCTGGACGCCCCTGGTGCTCCTCGCCGACGAAACGGCGCAGGAGCTTCGGGCCATGCGGAAGGCGTTTCTTTCCAAGCACGTCTACAAGACCTACTCGGGCTACGTGCTGAGCCAGTTCCGCCGCATGGCCAACGCCTGCAAGGAGAAGGGTGCGTACAAGCCCAAGCACGCGATGCACCTGATTCGCTTGCTTTACTCCGGGATCGCCGCCCTCCAGACAGGTGAAATCCGCATCGACGTGGCCGAGCACCGCGATGAGTTGCTGCACATCCGCGCGGGCGGTCTGAAGTTCGAGGAGGTCAAAGAGCGGGCCTTGGAACTGGACCAGCAGTTCCAGCAGGCATTCGAGCGGACGGCGCTGCCGGAGCAGCCGGACTACGCCCAGGTCGATGCCTTCTTGATCCGCGCCCGAAGGAGGATGGTCGATGCTTGAGGTGGACCTGGCTGCCATGCGAGGGCTCGTCGAAGGGCTCGGTTACCATCCGCTGTTCGTCACAGTCAGTGGGGCGCACTTGTACGGCTTCCCTTCATCCGACAGCGACGTGGACCTGCGGGGCTGCCACTTGCTGCCCTTGGAGGATGTGGTGGGGATCGACGTCCCCCCGCTTACGTTGGAATACAAGACCGTGGCTGACGGCACCGAGGTCGAGTTGGTCAGCCACGAGGCGGGCAAGTACCTGCGCCTGCTGGTCCGCAATAACGCCTACATCCTGGAGCAGATCTTCTCGCCCCTCGTGGTTCTTGGGCAAGAGTTCCTCGACGAGTTGCGCCCACTGGCCCGACGCTGCATTACACGGCATCACTACCACCATTACCGGGGCTTCTACGCCACCCAGCGCAAACTGATCGCCAAGGACGTGCCGAAACGGGCCAAGCCGGTGCTATACGCCTACCGGGTGCTCATGACGGGCATCCACCTGCTTCGAACGGGGGAAGTCGAAGCCAATCTGCTGCGGCTTAACCAGCACTTCGGCCTGGGATTCCTGGACGAGCTGATCGCAAGAAAGATCGGCGGCGAGGCCACCCCGGTTGACTCTCTGGAGTGGTCGTTCCACGAGGCGCGCCTGGCCGAGCTGGAGGCCCAACTCGATCAGGCGTTCGCCGATTCACCGCTGCCGGACGACCGGGACCGGAAGGCCGTCAGCGACTTCCTGGTGCGGTTGCGCCTGGCAAAGTGAGCCGTGTCGATTCGCGTCGATCAAGGTCGGCCCGCGACCTGTCGCAGTTCCTTCCAGATCACTTTGGCGCAGTCGCGGTCGAGGCGGACCAGTTGGGTCCGCCGCGTGTCGATGGTCGTGGTCTTTCCGCTGGGGGTCTTTGCGTAGACAAAGGGCAAGCAGATCGCCAACACCCGCATCGGACGGCCCGCGTTGGTCGGGATCGTCTTTAGCCGCACCAGTTCGTGCGGCGAAAGCGTCGCCCCGCAGGCGTCCCACAGGAACGACGGGAAATCGACGGTCTGGTTCAACAGCGCGATGTAGTCACCGCAGGCGAGGTCTTCGCCGGCGATGACCGCCGCGGCCGTGGCTGGAGGCTTGGATGTTGGACGGCTCTTCATATTCGGCGTGGGACACAGTCGAACGCGGACTGGTTCGGGCCTTTCCATAACGCTATAGATACCGCCGAAGGCAAGAAGGTTCGTCTCAAGACGCCGTGCGACCCGGGCGCAGACCGTACTTCTTGATCTTGTTGTAGACCGTGACGCGATCGACCTGGAGGATCTCGGCGGTGCGGGTGATGTTTCCGCCCGTGCGCTCGAGCACGGCGGCGATGTGGCGTCGCTCGATCTCGGCCAGGGAATCGCCCGCGCTTGGGTCGCCGCGAGTAGCCCCCCCCAAGGGAAGGTCCTCCGCCCGAAGAACCGGGCCGCGGCCGACGACCATGGCCCGCTCGATCGCGTTGGACAGCTCGCGCACGTTGCCGGGCCAATCGTGCCGCATGAGGCGCTCGATGGCGTCGGGGGCGATGTCGACCGGCTGCTTGTGCATCTGGGCAGCGAACCGGGCCACGAAGTGCCGGGCCAGCGCGGGAATGTCGGAGCGCCGGGCCCGCAGGGGAGGCAGGTCGATCGTAAAGACGTGGATGCGGTAGTAGAAGTCCTCGCGGAACCGGCCCTCGGCGACCGCGCGCTCGAGGTCCTCGTTCGTCGCGACGATGACCCGAAAGTCGACTTTGACCGGCCGGGTCCCGCCAATGCGCACCAGTTCCTTCGTCTCGAGCACGCGCAAGAGATCCACCTGCATCTTGGGGTGGATGGCTCCCACCTCGTCGAGAAAGAGCGTGCCGCCGTCGGCCAGTTCGATCTTGCCTTTGCGCCGAGCCACGGCGCCGGTGAAGGCCCCCTTCTCGTAGCCGAACAACTCGCTTTCCAACAGGCTTTCGGGCAGGCCGCCGCAATTGACCGGCACCAGGGGGAAGTACCGGCGATTGCTCCGGGCGTGGATGGTCCGGGCGATGAGTTCCTTGCCGGTGCCGCTCTCGCCGCGCAAGAGCACGGTCGCGTCGGTCGCGGCGACTTGCTCGACAAGCTCCATGACCGTGCGCATGGGAGGGCTATCGCCCACGATCGTCTCCCCGCCGGCCAGCCCCTCGATCGTTTCGCGCAACTGGAGGTTCTCTTCACGCAAGCGGCGCGCTTCCAACGCGCGGAGGACGAGGTGGCTGATCTCGTCCGGGTCGATCGGCTTGGTGACGTAGTCGAAGGCCCCCTGCTTCAGCGCCCGCACCGCGGTATCGACCGAGGCGAAGGCGGTAATCATGATCACCGCGGTCTGCGAATCGAGGCGGCGGATGTGTTCTTGGAGTTCCAGGCCGTCCATGCCGGGCATCTTGATGTCGAGGAGGGCCACGTCGAACCGACGCTCTTGCAAGGCTCGCATGGCCTCGTGGGCGTTTTCCGCGGTGGCGACCTCGTGGCCGTCCTTCCGAAGCCAATGGGCCAGGGAGTCGCGGACCGAGAATTCGTCGTCCACGATCAGGATGGTTCCGGGGCGAGCCGTGTTGGCAAGGGTCGTCATGAGAGCGTTTCGTTGAAGAAGTCCTAGGAAACCGGCTTCCACGAGCCGGCCGTTTCGAGGTCGTCCTGGCAGTGCTCCGGCGGCTTGCGAGGCAGGCGCAGACGGAACACCGAGCCCCGGCCCGCCTCGGACTCCACGTCGATCTGCCCGCCGTGCCGCCGGACGATCCCGTAGACCACCGCCAGTCCAAGCCCGACGCCGTTCTCCTTCTCCTTGGTCGAGAAGAACGGCTCGAAGATGTGGGGAAGGACATCGGGCGGAATGCCGACGCCGGTGTCGCCAATCTCGATCCGGACCTCGTCGGCATCGCCGGAAAGCCGCACGCTCAGCTCGGCATAGTCGGCGTCCGGCCCGTTCATCGCCTCGACGGCATTGACCAGCAGGGCCACCAAAGCCTGCTGGAGCTGGCCGGCATCGGCCACGATCTGGCTGTCGCCCGAGAGAAACTCGCTGCGGAGCCTCACCCCGCTGATCTCGAGGTGGTGACGGACCAGCATCAAGCTCCGCTCGACGACCTCGTTGAGATCGACCGGCGCCATGGCGGCGCCGGTGCGCCGGGCGAAGACCAAGAGGTTCTGCACGATCGCGCCGCACCGCCCGCACTCCTTCTCCATCCATCCAAGGTAGCGCGTCAGCTCGTCGCGCACGCCGGGTTCGAGCGGCTGTTCGTCGAGTTCGCGCCGCACCAGGCGCGCGTAGGCGAGGATGCCGCTGATCGGGTTGTTCAACTCGTGGGCGACCGTGGCCGACAGCTTGCCCAGGGACGCCATCTTTTCCATGTGCAGCACCTGGCGCTCGGCCCGGCGCAATTCCTCGGTCTTTTCGATCACCTTCTCTTCGAGCTTCTGCGACCACTCGATGACTTCGCGGCGCGCGTCGCCGAGGTCGCGGGCCATCTGGTTGAATGCCTCGGCCAGGCGGGCCAGCTCGTGACCGCCGCGGACCTCGATGCGCGTGTCGAGATCGCCGTCGGCAATTCGCCGCGTGGCCTGGTAGAGCTGGAACACCGGCCGATGGACAAGCCGGCGAATGAACACCGCGGCCACCGCCCCGACGATGCCGACCAGCACCAACGTGGTCCACAGGAACTGCCGCTGGGCGGTCTGGGTGGCTGCCTCGACCGGGGCCATCGACATCTCGAGGTCGAGCACGCCCAGGACGCGCTGGTCGGCCGGATGCGCGTGGCAGGCCGCCGTCGAGCAACTCGGCTCGTTCTCGATGACCGTCAGTTGCCGGAGGACCTCGACGCCATCGCCCGATCGGGCGAAGCCGCTTTGCTCCAAGACCGCCTCGTCGCGCGCCTTCTCGTCGTCCGTGTGACAGCTTCGGCAGGTTTCGGAGCCGGGCCAGATTCGATCGCCGATCTCGTTACGATCGGCCGACATGGCCACCAGACCCTCCTTGTCGTAGACGCGCACGGCGGCGATCTCCGACCCGTCGGCCAGCCGCTCGATGATGGCCTGGACCTCGTCCTTGCGGTTCAGCAGCATGCCGTCGTGCGTGGCCCGCTTGATCAAACCGCTGTAGCGGTGGATGTCGCCACGCACGAATCTCAAGAAGTGCTCTTTGTTCGAGCGGAAGCCAATGACCGCGTGAACCGCCAGCACCGCCCCCACGGTCACAAACAACGGGACCAACAGCCGAAACCCCAACGACTGGTAGAACGCTTTCGGCTTGTCGTCCATGGAGGTCCTGCAACCGAGGGTGACCGTCGTGCCTAAGCCAGTATAGCAGGAGAGTGTTGAGGATCTCAACGGCCTGTTGACTATTTCTGCGCCTACTGAATGCCCCCACCGACAACCCGAGGACGCCGCAAGTGGTTATTCAGAAAAGTGTTGCGCGCGTGCGGCACCGTCTTGAAGCCGCGGTACGTCGTTTGCGAACCTCGTGGATTCGGACAAAGCCCCGGGAACCGCTAGAGAAAAGGCGTCCCATGCACCAATTCGCCCTTTGGCTCAAGTTTGCGTTGACGGTTGTGGTATACGGTCTGGTCTTGGTTGCCGGGGCGGTATTGGCCGTTCTTTTGGCCCGGCCCCTGATGGTCCTAGCGGTCGTGGTCGCCGTGGTGGCCGCGGTTCTCTCGGCCTTTAGCCCCCGATTCTATGCGTGGTTCGAGCAACTCGGCGAACCGCGCGGCCATCTGAGGGCGGCGCGCTGAGTCGGTCGGTTTCGGGCACTCGCGGGGGCACCTGCTTTGTCGATCGCCGAACCCAGGTTGTCGCGCATGGGGGGCTATAGCGCTAGCCCATCGAGGAAACCTGGCTGACGATCGGCATGTGCATGGGACCGACCGCCACGACGGTGGTCGCCGGGTCGATCCGAACCCAGGCAGTGGCGTTGCCATCGTTGGACGGACAGGGCGCAGCCCATGTCCGTAGCGCTTCGAAGTACCGCGCCACCTCCGGGTTTCCCGGTGTGGCCGACTCCCATTGCCGGAGGATCGGTTCGATGCCTTCGGTTTGCCCGCTGGCCAACAGCGCCTGGGCGAGGCCCCGCAGGCAAATCGGGTCATGGCACCCGGCCACGTACGCGCTCTGAAGATAACCGAGGGCGGCGGTCCACTCGCCCCGGACGGCCCGACATGCGCCCCGCACGGCATTCCGGAATGGTTCGCGGTCCTGGCGCGGCATGGGCAGTCGCTCGGCAACGCGCAGGGCCTCGACCGTCCTCCCCTCGCGCACCAGCAACTCCACCAGCCCGCGCCGCGCACGGTGCGAGTCGGGACGTTTCTGGAGACACTCGTCGAGCGTGTGGCGGGCCTCGTCCATCCGGCCCTGAAGCTGGTAAGCCGCGCTGAGGCAAAGCACGGCCGTATCCGCTAGGTCGGTGGGATGCCAGGTTTCCAGATCGACCCGGCCGAAGTTCACGGCCGTCTCGAACGCTCTCACGGCCAGATCCGTGCGGTTCCTTTCCTGGAGGAATCCTCCCATGGCGCAGAGCAATGGGGCGTCGAAGGGGTAGACTTCAAGGGCCTCCAGCCCGAGTGCCAGGCGTTCATCCTCCTCGCCCGAACCGGCCGCAAAGGTCGCCAACAGCCCGTAATACCCTTCGAGCATCTCGGTGGAACCGCGCACCGCCGTGCGCACGGCCTCGGAGAACGACTGGCGAGCCAACGGCCAGTCTTCCAGCACGGTCGCCGCATCGCCCATCGCCAACAGAGCCCTGGGCGGCAGGGTGTCGCCCGGTCCTTGCTCGAGCATGGCCAGTTCGAGGTCGCGGTTGGCTTTCTTCGCCCTGCGCGCCGGATCGTGTTCCCGGCGATGGCGGAGGATTCTCCCGGGGGCCATGACGATCGAGAGCCCTGCCGACTCGATCGAAGGCCGCAACGTCTCCCGAACGCGGCCCTCGAAGTGCAGGTCGCCTCGGTTGGGCATCAGGCGCACGCGAGCGGCCTGCTCTCCCGCTCGGCCCGGTTCCCTCGGCGGCATCTCGACCATGATCCAACCGGCGATGCGCCGGTCGGCGTCGCCCTCGTCGACGAACGCCCGGAGGTGTTTCGCCGACTCGGGCACGAGGCGTTCGCCCGCGTCCAACCACAGGATCCAGTCGCCGGTCACATCGCGGAGGAGGCGATTTCGGGCGGCGGCGAAGTCGTTTTCCCAGTCGGCGTGGCGGACCGTGGCGCCCAGGTGGACGGCCACCTCCGCCGTGTCGTCGACGGAGCCGGTATCGAGCACCACGATTTCGTCGGCAATGCACCGCACGCTCTCGATGCTCTCGGCAATGACCTCCGCCTCGTCGCGAACAATCATGGCCACGGTCAAGCGGGGCCGAGGCTCGATCGACATCATCAGAATCGCCCTCCTTGGCGCGAATCGAAGTCCGCTGCGGCCGATGGCGGGAGGCACGAATACCCCGATCGGGTCAATTCGTGCGACATGCCACCACGGCTGAACCCCAATTAACGTCGGCTGGCCTAAACACGGATGTTGAGCGCCGGTCCAGAGACCGGTCTGGAGGACCGGCCCAAATAGGGGGTATCCTGACGAGAACGAGCCTGAGTCCTGGCGATTCCGCGGGAAGCCCATTCCCACGGAGTGATTTGAGCGTCCCCCGTCATGCGCGGGGGTGAAACTTGTGATGAACCGCCTTGAGCCGGGAAGTATCGACGTGCGTGTAGATTTGGGTCGTGGCGATGCTTGCGTGGCCCAGCATCTCTTGCACCTGGCGCAGGTCCGCGCCACCCGCCAGCAGGTGCGTGGCAAAGCTGTGCCGCATGGTGTGGGGGCTGATGTCGGGCGGGGCACCCACGCGCGCGGCATAGCGTTTGAGCAACTCCCAGATGCGCTCTCGCCGCAAACGCCTTCCGCGGTACGACAACAAGAGCCACGGCGGCTGCGTCCCGCTCCGCTGGACGAGGATCGATCGCTCGTGCTCCAAGTAGAGACGCACCGCCTCGGAGGCCCTCACACCAAGCGGCACCAGGCGTTCTTTGTCGCCTTTGCCGCGGCACCGGCAATAGCCCTCGTCCAGATGCACGTCGGTTACCTTGAGATGCGAGAGTTCCGAAGCCCGGCAGCCCGTGGCGTACAGCAGCTCCAAGAGGGCCCGATCCCTGCGCCAGAAAGGGTCCCACGATTGGGGGCCATCGAGTAGCCGATCGACTTGATCGGGAGTGAGCACCTTGGGCACGCGCTCCCACAGCTTCTGGCTGCCCAGGAGTTCGGCCAGGTTCTCCCGTAGGACACCTTCGAGTTGCAGATACCGGAAAAAGACCTTCAGCGATACGAGGTGCCGCGCCAGCGACGCCGGCCCGAGACCCTGCTCGTGCAGCCAAGCCGCATAGTCGGCCAGGTCGCGGATTGACAAGGTGGGGATGCTTCGTCCGGCCAGCCAAAGGTAGAACCGCTTCAGGTCGCGACGATATGCCGCGACCGTGTTTTCGGCCAGACGGCACTCGGTTGCGGCATATTCAAGAAACGCATCGAGCCACACACCGGCCGGGTGGGACGCGGCAGTTGGTCTGGGGCGTAAGGGACGGGGCCGTGGTCTGCCCATGCGAGAATCTCCCACGTCGGATATCGGTTGGCCGCGCGCTGCCGGTCCACGAAAACCACGAGAAGCCTTGCAGAGCATCGCACCGTCGCCCGCAGACGCGTTCCATGTGCCCGGCGACGATTGCCTTGTTGCCGTCCGTGTGCGAAGATGGGCCGCGGTCGCACACCGCGAGGAGCAGCCATGCCGCCGACGATGCCCATCGTGCGTCTGTCCGAGATGGTTCACGAGCAAGAGGGCGACTTGTTCGTGCTCATGACCGCCAAGGAGGAACTGACCACGCGGGACGGCAAGCCGTACTTTCGCGTCTCGTTCCGCGATGCGCGCCGGGAGGTGTCGTTTCCCATCTGGGACAATTCGCCCTGGGCCGCCGACTGCCGCCAGCGATGGAAGCCGGGCGTGTTCTACAAGGTTCGGGCCATGTACCGCGAGACCAGTTACGGTCCGCAACTGGAACTCCGCAAGGTCCGCGAGGCGTGCCCGGCCGACGTCGAGGACGGTTTCGACCCCACCATGTGCCTGCCGCGATCGCGGTTCGAGCCCGAGGCCATGTATGCCGAGCTGATGGAGGTCGTTACGGCGGCCATCCAGGTCGGCCCCTTGCGGCAACTCGTCGAGGCACTCCTGGCGGCACACCGGCAGGCGATTCTCGTTCATCCCGCGGCCCGGAGGCATCACCACGCATTCTGCGGCGGATGGCTGGAACACACGTTGAGCATGGCTCGGACCTGTGCATGGTTGGCCGACCAGTATGCCGCCAAGTACCCCGATCTGGAGCCGCCGCTCGACAAGGGCCTGGTCGTGGCCGGCGCGGTGCTGCACGACTTGGGCAAGCTCGAGGAACTTCGACAAGAGCCGACCGACACGGTCTACACGCCGGCCGGGGCCCTCCTGGGGCACGTGTTACTCGGTCGCGACATGGTCCGCGCGGCGGCTGCGGAGGTTGGCTTGGACACGGACACGTTGCTCCGCCTCGAGCACATGATCGTCGCTCACCAGCGCGGCCCGGCGGCCGCTCCGCCCAAGCCGCCCATGACCCCCGAGGCCCTGATCGTCCACGCGGCCGACGACCTCGACGTGAAGTTCGACATGCTTGCCGAGATCCTTCGGAGCGACAAGACCCCAGGCCCGCTCACCTCGGACAAGAACCTGCTCCGTCATCCGGTCTATCGAGGGTCCGCGCCGTGAAATCGTGGGCAGCAGTACGACGCGGCCTGAAGCGGGCCGCCGGCGTGCTGGGACTCGCGGCGGCGGCGACCGCCTCGCTCTTGACCTTTCCTTGCGCCGTGCCGTGGATGATTGCCGCCTGGTTGGCCTGGCACACGGCTTTGGTCGTACGAAGCCGGCCTGGATACGCGCCCGTGGCGATTGGTGCGGTGATCGTGGCCGTGAAGCGAGTCCCCAGCACCTTGGCACTGCTGGGGTTGGCGGCCGTGCTCGCCGCATGGCTGTCGATGTGCATCGTGGTCCGCGTGAAGCGAGGCTTGCTTGGCCGCCGGCTCATCGTTGCTGGTACATCGGCAATCTGGCTGGCCTGGGTCGTGCTGATCTTCGACTGGCACTACGCAGCGCACCGGAGCAGGTCGTTGGCGCTGGATCCCGGGCGACCAATCGTCTGTTTCGGCAACAGCATGACCTCGATGGGCCCGCCGAGGGGCGGTTATCCGCGACTACTCCGGCGGCTCGTTGCCGCGCCCGTGTTGGATTTCGGCGTGCCGGGCCTCACGACATCCCGCGCTCTGGCGTGCGTGCCACAGATCGTCCAATGCAACCCCCAGGCTGTGGTTCTGGAGATCGGCGGGAACGATTACCTT